>JBJKRD010000071.1:0-26841 GCA_046704925.1 Opitutaceae bacterium
TCATGAAGGACTTCGCCGCGCGCCCGCGGCATGACCGCGAATGGGCGGCGCTCGTCGCGGCGGCCGCCCGGCGGCCGGCGCCGGGCGCGACGTTGGACGTCGCCGACCCGGCTTTCGGCAACCCGGCGTCCATGCGGGCGGCGATCGACGCGCAGTTGCGGCGCCACCACCGGCCGCCGCCGCGGGACCTGGCGGGATACGTCCGCCTCATTTGCGATTCCCTGGCCCGCGGGCACGCCGACGCCCTGCAGGCATTCGAGCGCATGACCGGCCGGAAATTCCGCCGCATTCTCATCGTCGGCGGCGGATCCAAGAACGACCACCTCTGCCAGGCCACGGCCGACGCCGCGGGCCTGCCGGTGGTGTCGTTCAGCCTCGAAGGCACGGCGGTGGGCAACCTGGCCAGCCAGTTGATCGCGCTGGGCGCGGTGCGCGACCTGGCCACGTTCCGGCGGCACCTCGCAGCCCACCTGAGACAAGTGGTGCATCCGCCGCGGACCTGACCCGGCCGCGCCCCCTCGGGGCTGGACCGGCGCCTGCGAACACTTATACCGGATCCCGGCGGTTGACGACCGCCCGACTTCGCGTCTGTTACGGGTTCCAGCATGCCGCCCACCGAACAATCGCGGTACTACCCCCCGGCGCTTCGCGAGAAGGAATTCGCCCGCCTCCGCCAGCGGCGCGGCGTTCACGGACGCGGCCTCGACGGCACCGACCGCCTGCCGGATGACGCGGTGGGGTTTGCCTTGTCCGGCGGGGGCATTCGCAGCGCCACCGTCTGTCTCGGAGTCTTCCAAAAGCTCGCGCAGGCCGGCCTGCTCAAACAGATCGATTTCCTCTCGACGGTATCGGGCGGCGGCTATTTCGGCGGATTCCTCGGCGCCTGGCTGGACCGCCTGCGCCGGGCCCCCACCCGGTGGCGGCTGGCCTGGCTGGCGCCCTTGACGCCGATCGTGAATTGGGCGGCGGCCAAGGCCTGGCCCGGGCTGACCAAGGGCATCGCCGCGCCGCTCGGCAACCTGATCACCTGGTTGAAAAAGCCGGCACCGGCCGTGCCCGCCGCCAACGTCGCCTTTGCCCGCGTGGAGGCCGGCCTCGCCAACCCCGCTTCCTTTCCGAACCGCTGGCTGCGCGAGAACGGCCGCTACCTCGCCCCCAACGGTGCGGGAGACCTTTGGTCGGCTTTCGCGGTGGCCTTGCGCAGCTGGATATCCATCCACGTCATCCTCGGCGCCTTTTTTCTGTTCCTGTTCGTGGTGGCGCAAGACCTGCCCGGCTGGCTGTTCGGCGGCCGGTTCGTTCCGCACCTGCCGGCGGGCGGCACGGGCGGCTTCCACTTCGTCCGCAGCCCCTACCTGTGGCTCGCGGTGGCCCCCGCCGCGCTCGCGCTCCTTTGCGGCGCCGGGTATTGGTGCTTCAGCGGTTTTCCCCGGGTGCGCAACCGGCTCACCCACTGGCTCGCCGGCAGCCTCCTCGTCACGGCCGCCGTGCTCGTCTATGCGCTGATCGACGCGGTGGGGGCGAGTCTGTACCTTAATCGCGCCCACGTCCTCGCCGCGCTTCACGGCTGGTATGTGCAGACTGGAGGGTTGCTGGCCGTGCTGCTCCTGGTCGGACGACGGATCCAGGGCGTCTTGGAGCGCCTTTCCGTAAAGGACCGCCTGAACCTGCCGGCCGGTTATCTGGCCGCCGCGGCCGCCCTCGGCCTGGGGTTGGTCTGGGCCGTGGCGTTTGCCACCGGCGGCTATGCGCTGAACGGATGGGGGTTCGCCGGCTACGCGCCGCCCTGGCTGGTGCTCCTCATCCTGTCCCTCTTCTTCGCCCTCTGGCCCCGGTTTCTCAATCTGTCCTCCCAGGCCACGCTCTACGAAGCCCGTCTCACCCGGGCCTACCTCGGCGCCTCCAATCCGGAGCGGCCCCACCATCAGAAGATCAGCGACACCATTCCCGGGGACGTCGTGACCTATGACGACTATTCGCCGGACGCCGCCGGCGGACCGATCCACCTGATCAACGTCACGGTCAACGAGACGATCGACGGCCGGTCCCAAATCGAGCAGCGCGACCGCAAGGGCTTTCCGCTCGTGATCGGACCCTGCGGCCTGACGGCCGCCGCCACCCATCACGCGCTGTGGACCGACGAGCGCCGCCGCGACCAGATCGCCCCCATCGATAACGGCGGATTCCACTGTCTCGCCGGCCCCCCCGGCCGCCCGGTGCGCGTCCGTCAATACTCCCTGGGCGGTTGGGTCGCCATTTCCGGCGCCGCGTTCACCACCGGCCTGGGCTCCCGCACCAGCATGGGCCTGAGTTTCCTGCTGGGCTTCTTCAACATCCGCCTTGGGCGTTGGTGGGACAGCGGGGTGAACGCCCTGGCCCGCCAGGGGAGCTGGTGGCAGCGGCTGCGAACCCTGCCCACGGCGGTTTTTCCCGTCCAGTTGCAGTTGCTCAATGAATTCTTCGCCCGTTTTCACGGCTCCGCCCGCCAATTCTGGTACCTCTCGGACGGCGGACACTTTGAGAATACCGGCGCCTATGAACTGGTCCGCCGCCGGGTGCCGCTGATCGTGGTCTGCGACGACGGGTGCGACGCCGGGCGGACGTTTGACGACTTCGCCGGGCTGGTCCGGAAGGCGCGCGTCGATTTCGGCGCGGAGATCACCGTGCTGGACGAGCGTGAACTCGATCGCTGCGTGCAGCCGATTCTCCGCCGCCACTTCGGCACCATGAGCGAACTGCGGATCGACCCGGCGACGGGCCTGTCGGGCAAGCACGCCCTGTTGGCCCGTGTCAATTACACGGGTCCGGACCAGACCGGCTGGCTCCTCCTGCTCAAACCGAGCCTGACCGGCGACGAGCCGGTCGACGTGCTCAACTATTGGCGGAACAAGTCCGTGTTCCCGCAGGAGTCGACGATGGACCAGTTCTTCGACGAGGCGCAGTGGGAGAGCTACCGGCGCCTGGGCGAACACATCTGCGACACGATCCTCGGGGCGGCCGATCCCGACCAACCGCTGCGGGCCAGTCTGCTGCAGGCGCCGTAGGGCCGCGCCCGCGTGGCTCCGGGTTGGCAGCTTCGCGGACGCGCCTGGCCAAGTCCGCAGCCAGGGGCGTGAGGAGCCCGACATCGCGAGTTGCCTGCCGGCCGCGCCGGACAGATTGTCATCAGGGTAAGCCGGCGTCCGGGCGTATCACCAATCAGGCATGAACCATCACCCGCAATCTCACGGAGTTCCGCCCCCCGCGGCGGCTCCCGATCCCCGTGCGCCGGTTTACATGGGCCTGCCGGCGGCGCAATTTCTGCTCCCCCGCTTCTGGGTGGCGCTGGCGTTGAGTGTGCCGGTGCTGGCGCTGGCGATGGGCGAGATGGTGCCGGGTCTGGCTCACGTCGTGCCCGCGAAGGCGGCGGCCTGGATCGAATTCGTGCTGGCGACGCCGGTGTTCTTCTGGTGCGGGGCCCCGTTCATCCGGCGGTGGTGGGTGTCGCTGCGCGAGCGCGACACGAACATGTTCACCCTGATCGTCACGGGCACCGGTGCCGCCTATTTCTACAGCGTCGCCGCCCTGCTCTTCGGCGAACGCTTCCCCTCCTCGCTGCGCGGCATCCACGGCGTGCCCCTCTATTTCGAGGCGGCCGCCGTCATCACCACGATCGTGCTGATCGGCCAGATTCTCGAGCAGCGGGCCCATGCGCGCACCGACGCCGCCATCCGCGCGCTGATGAACCTGACGCCCAAGACCGCCCACCGCCTGCGCGAGGGCCGCGAGGAGGACGTGCCGCTGGACGAGGTCGGGCCGGGCGACCGGCTGCGCGTGCGGCCGGGCGAAAAGGTGCCGGTCGACGGTCGCGTGGCCGAGGGCGCCAGCGACGTCGACGAGTCGATGCTCACCGGCGAGGCAGTGCCGGTGACCAAGGGCGCCGGGGACCCGGTTTCCGGAGGGACCCTCAACACCACCGGCAGCTTTGTGATGCGGGCCGAACGGGTGGGCCGGGACACGCTGCTCGCTCAGATCATCCAACTCGTCGAGGAAGCCCAAGAGAGCGAGGCGCCGATCCAGCGCCTGGCCGACCGGTTCGCGGCGTGGTTCGTGCCGGCGGTCGCCAGCATCGCCGCCCTGACTTTCGTGCTTTGGATTTGGCTGGGCCCGGATCCGCGGATCATTCACGGACTGGTGAACGCCGTGGCGGTCCTGATCATCGCCTGTCCGTGCGCCCTCGGTTTGGCCACCCCCGTCTCGCTGGTGACCGGCATCGGCCGGGGCGCGCAGGCCGGCGTCCTGGTGAAGAATGCCGAGGCCTTGGAACGCCTGGCCCACGCCACGACCCTGCTGGTGGACAAGACCGGGACGCTTACCGAGGGCCGGCCGCAGGTGGTCGCCGTGACCCCAACCGACGGGGCTGGAGCCACCGGCGACGAATTGCTCACGCTGGCCGCCGCCGCCGAAAGCGCCAGCGAACACCCGCTGGCCCGATCCATCGTCGCCGCCGCCCAAGGCCGACGGCTCGCGCTTCCCCCTGCGGTCGATTTCATCGCCGAGCCGGGGGTCGGAGTCACCGCGCGCATTGGCGCCCGGACCGTCAGGGTGGGACGGGTTGCGCTTCAAACGCCGGAAGCCGCCGGATCGGCTCCGACCGACGCCTCCGCGACGCTGGTCGGGGTGACCATCGACGGCCGCCCGGCCGGTACCCTGAGCCTCTCCGACCCGGTCAAGGTCACGACCCCCGAAGCCATCGCCGAACTGCACCGCCTCGGTCTGCGCGTCGTCATGGTCACCGGTGACCGCGAGGCGACCGCCCGGGCGGTGGCGCAGGCGCTGGGGCTGGACGGCGTGCATGCCGGCGTCACTCCGGCGCGCAAACAGGAGCTCGTGCGCGAGCACCGGGCCCGGGGCGAACGGGTGGTCTTCGCCGGCGACGGCATCAACGACGCCCCGGCCCTGGCGGCGGCCGACATCGGCATCGCCATGGGCACCGGGACCGACGTCGCCATGCACAGCGCGGGCCTCGTACTGGTGAAGGGCGACCTGCGCGGCATCGTAAAGGCGCTGCACCTCAGCCGCGCAGTGCTGGGCAACATCAAACAAAACCTCTTCCTGGCCTTTATCTATAACGGATTGGGCATCCCGATCGCCGCCGGCGCGCTTTATCCGGTTTTTGGCTGGCTGCTCAGCCCCATGCTGGCCGGGGTGGCCATGAGCCTGAGCTCCATCTGCGTCGTCTCCAACGCCCTGCGTTTGCGTCGAGCCCCCCTTTAGAACGGCCAGCAACGCCCTTTGCGTCCGGTTAGCCCCGCCGTAGTTCCCGCTGAGAGGGGGCACTTACCCGCCTTAACTTTCGCTGCAAGTGATCCGATAGGGAGGAATGCCCGGGCCGTTCAAACGCATCCTGCTGACCGACCGAGATCACGAACTCGCGTTATCGCTGGCTTTCGCTTGCACCCGGCGCCGCCTGGACTGGGAGGTGTCCGTCGCGCCGTCCGGCGACGAGGCCCTCGACCGGCTGCCCCAGATGCGATTCGACGCGATCATTGCGGACACGAGCGTTCCGGGCGGCGGCATCGAACTGCTACAGGCGGTCGCCGAGCGCCATCCGCAGATCGCCCGCATCATTCTATCCGACCAGCCCAATGACGAACTGATGTTGAAGGCGCTGGGCGTCGCCCATCAGTACCTGGCGAAACCCTGCGCCCTGCAGGAGCTCATTGCCACTGTCGCCCGCCTCGGGACCCTGGATCACTTCTTCACGAAGGATCCCCTGCGCCGGGTCGCCAACCGCATCCGGCAATTGCCCAGCCCCCCGACCGTCTGCTTCCGCCTGACGAAGGAGCTCGCCCGGCCCGAGGCCACGACCGAGAGCGTGGGCGCGGTGATCGCGCAGGATGCCAACCTCACCGCCCGACTCCTGCAACTCGCCAATTCGGCGTTCTTCAAGCCCGACCGCCCGGTGGTGAAGGTATCCGAGGCGGTCCAGGTGCTCGGATTCAACCTGGTCAAGAGCCTGGCGCTCTCCCTCGGGCTGGCGACCACCCTCGAGGCTGCGCCGATCGGCGAACTTAGCCCGGAGCGGCTCTACCGGCACAGCCTGGGCACCGGCCTCCTGGCGCAGACAATCGCCCGCGACCAGGGAGCCGATCCGGCGGCGATCGACGCCGCGTTCACCGCCGGCGTCCTCCACGACACCGGCAAACTCATCTTTGCCTCCGCGTTGCCCGAGCTGTACACGAAGGCGGTCCGGCTCGCCGCCGACGAGCTGATTCCCCAGTGGGAGGCTGAAGACAACATCATCGGCGCCGGGCACGCGGAAATCGGCGCCTACCTGCTCGGGCTCTGGGGCCTGCCCGCCCCGATTGTCGAGGCGGTGGCGTGGCATCATGAACCGCGTCGCCACGATCCGAATGGGTCCAATGTCCTCGCCGCGATCCACGTGGCCGACTTCCTTGAAAGCCGGCGCCTCCCGGCGAGCCATCGTCACCTGGTGGTCAAGATCGACGAGCCCTATGTCGGATCGCTGGGCCTCAACGGCAGAATCGAGGAGTGGGCGGAAATGGCCGGGAATCTGGCGTAAGTGGCGCGGCGGAGGGACGCGCGCCAGGCTTTGCCAGGCCGGGCCGGCGGGCGCCGCCGGTTCCCTCCGGCCGGGGCCTTGCCTCCGCGGACGGCACGCCTAGCATTCGGTGTGAAACCGGACGGCCTCCCCGCGGGTCCAATCCGTCGTACGCCTTCGACCATGACCACCGCCTGCAAATTCCTACTCGTCGTTCCGTTGGTCGCGCTGGCCGCCTGCAGCACCGTGAACAGCCGCATCCGGGAGAAGGCGGCCGTCTTCGATCAGTTGTCGCCGGCGGACCAGGCCCGGATCCGGCAGGGCGTCATCAATCTCGGGTTCACGCCGGACATGGTCTACATGGCGCTGGGGAACCCGACCGAAGTGCGGGATCAAATGGTCCACAGCGTGCGGGAGCAGGTCTGGATCTACAGCACCTATTTCGACCGGTATGAGGGCACGGTGAACGCCGGATACCGCCGCTGGATCTATTGGGATCCGCGGATCCGCGCGTACCGGATCTATTACGAGCCGGTTTACGGCGATGTCTACCAGCCGGCGAAGGAAACCAATTTCAAGATCACCTTCCGCAACGGCAAGGTCGCGGTGATCGAGGAAACCAAGCCGTAGGTTCCGGCGGCGCGGCGCTATTTGCGCGCCTTCAGCACCTCGGCGGCCTGCTCCTTGAGCGGTGCATCGAGCGTGCGCCAGATGATCGTACCTTCCGGGTTGATCAGAAACGACTCCCGCTTCGCCCGCGGGCCCGTGCCCCATTCCTCGCTCAGCAGGACACCGAAGGCCTTGATCACCGTATGATCCACGTCGGCAATGAGCGTGAACGGGAAGTGGTTCTTTTCCTTGAAGGCCCTTTGCGTGGCCTGGTCGTCCACGCTCACGCCGATCACCGTGACGCCCCTGGCGGCGAGTTCCTTGTTCGCCTCCGCGAGGCTGCGAGCCTCCACCGTGCTGTCGTGGGAATTGGCCATGGGAAAGAAGAACACCAGCGTGTAGCCCCTGGGATACACGCTGCCGAAATCCAGCCGGGCGCCGGTTTCGGTGGTGCCGGTGACGGCCGGGGCCTTTGCGCCCACGGCCAGCGGTTCGGCCCGGCCGGAGAGGCAGCAGGCGAACAGCCCTAGCGAGATGATAAGACCGAGTTTGCGGTACATGGGAGGGGTAAGATCAGGGCCGTGCCGGGCGACATCAGCGACGCCCATCACACATGCCTTCGGCAGACTGAATAGCCCAGATTGGGCCGACCGGCAACTGCCCACGACATTCCGTGACCGCTTTGCCAGTCCGGTCCGGGGCGCCGGAAGCCCGCTTGGCGGCCCCGGCCACTCAGGTTCACCCGTGCTGCGTCTGTCGCAGCCTCACCCTCGAATGCCCTGGGCGAGGTGATAATAGACCTCGTTCCAGCGGAGCTCCTTCCGAAACTCGGCGAGCTTCGTGCCGGCGCCAATCACCACCAGTTCGACGCCGGCGATCGTGGCGAAGTCGTCGAGCATCTCGGAGGTCACCGCATAGCTGAAGCCGGTGTGGTGCGCCCCGCCGGCGTGGATCCAAGCCGCGCAAGCCGTCTTGAAGTCCGGCCGGCACTTCCACACCGCCCGCGCCACCGGCAGTTTCGGCAGCGGTCGCGGGGGCTTCACGACGTCGACCTCGTTGACCAGCAGCCGGAAGCGGGTGCCCAGATCGATCAGCGACGCGTTGAGCGCCGGTCCCGCCGGCGCGTCGAACACGAGGCGGACCGGATCCTCCCGGCCGCCGATGCCGAGCGGATGGATTTCCAGCGACGGTTTGCCGGCGGCGATCGACTCGCAGATTTCCAGCATGTGCGCGCCGAGCACCAGGTGGCCCTTCGGATCCAGATGGTACGTGTAGTCCTCCATGAACGAGGTGCCGCCCGGCAGGCCGGCGCCCATCACCTTCATCGCCCGCAGCAGCGCACAGGTCTTCCAGTCACCCTCGGCGCCGAAACCGTAGCCGTCCGCCATCAGGCGTTGCACGGCCAGGCCGGGAAGCTGGCGCAGGCCATGCAGGTCCTCGAAGGTGTCGGTGAAGCCCTTGAAGCCGCCCTCCTCCAGGAATTCGCGCAGGCCCAGCTCGAGGCGGGCGCCGTAGCGCAGGGACTCGTGGCGTTTCCCCCCGCGCCGGAGTTCCTTGGCCACGGCATAGCGCTCCTCATACTCGTCGCAGAGCCGGTCCACCGCCCGGCTGTCGATCGCCGCATCGGAGGTTTTCGCCACCAGATCGCCGATGCCATGGCCGTTGACGGAGAAGCCGAAGCGCGCCTCGGCGGCGACCTTGTCCCCCTCGGTCACGGCGACCTGGCGCATGTTGTCTCCAAACCGGACAAACTTCGCGCCCCGCAGGTCGTGCCAGGCCCGGGCGGCACGCATCCAGGCGGCGAGGCGGTCCTGCACCTCCGCATCCTCCCAATGTCCGACCACCACCTTGCGGTTCAGTCGCAGGCGCGAATGGAGGAAGCCCGCCTCGCGGTCCCCGTGCGCCGCCTGGTTGAGATTCATGAAATCCATGTCGATCTCGCCCCAGGGCAGGTCACGGTTGAACTGGGTGTGCAGATGGACGAACGGCTTCTGCAGCGCGGAGAGCCCCCCGATCCACATCTTGGCCGGCGAGAAGGTGTGCATCCACAGGATCAGGCCGGCACAGGCCGCGTCGTGGTCGGCCTCGAGGCAAAGGGCGCGGATCTGCTCCGGCGTCGTGAGCAGGGCCTTGAACACCACCTTGAGCGGCAGGCGCTTGGAACCGCCCAGGGCCTGGGCGATTTTGCGGGAATTGCGCTCGACCTGTTGGAGCGGACCGGGGCCATAGAGGTGCTGGCTGCCGGTGACGAACCAAATGACGGGGGACGCGAGGTTTTTCATGGAAAGCGGTGCGACTGTAGGGCGGGGTCGCCGAACCCCGCCGGACTTCGATTTGAATTCGCGGCGGCATTCGGCGATGCCGCCCCGCTCCTCAGCCCTTGCAGGCCTCCCTGATCGCCAGCAGATCCTTCATGACGCGCGAGAGATCGGCGGATTTGTGCAAGCCGCCCAGGGAGTCATGGAGCTGCCGGTAGAGGCGGTAGAGCTCGTTGTAAACCTTCTGCGCGGCAGGCACGGGCCGGTAGCGAATCTGCTTCAGGGAGGTCATCTTCCGCTCCGCGGTGGCGAAATCCCGGTGCGCCCCCGCCAGCACGGCCGCCGACACGGCCGCGCCGAGCGCGCAGGCCTGGCTCGACCCGGCGACCAGCATGGTGCAGCCCGTGACATCGGCGTAGATCTGCATCAGCAGCGGATTCTTTTCCGCGATGCCGCCGGCGCAGACGACGCGGTCGATCGGCACGCCGTATTCCTGGAATCGCTCGATGATCGCCCGGGCGCCGAACGCCGTGGCCTCGATCAAGGTGCGGTAGATCTCGGCCCGCGTCGTGTGCAAAGTCTGCCCGACGAGCAGGCCGGAAAGCGTCTGGTCCACGAGGATCGTCCGGTTGCCGTTGTTCCAGTCGAGCGCCAGCAACCCGGTCTGCCCGGGCTTCAACCGGGCCGCCTCGCGGGTCAGGCGGGCGTGCAGGGCATCGTTGCCCTCGCACACCACCTCCACCCACCACTTGAAGATGTCGCCCACCGCCGACTGGCCGGCCTCCAGGCCGTAATATCCGGGGAGGATCGCGCCCTTGACGATGCCGCAGATGCCCGGGATATCCGCCACCGTTTTGTCGGCGCTGACCACGCCAACGTCGCAGGTGGAGGTGCCGATCACCTTGACCAGCGTGCCCTCCGCGACGCCGCAGCCGATGGCGCCGTAGTGAACATCGAACTCGCCGATGGCGATGGGAATGCCCGCGGGCAACCCGAGTTTCGCCGCCCACTCCGCACCCAGGGATCCCGCGGGCTCGGTCGCGTCGTAAGCCTTTTCGTAGAGCCGATCCCGGAGATCCGCCAGTTTGGGATCGAGCAGGGCCAGGAATTCCTTGTCCGGCAGGCCGCCCCACTCGTCGCAATAGAGCGCCTTGTGGCCGGCCGGGCAGATGCCCCGCTTGATCTGGCGCGGATCGGTGACGCCCGCGAGCACCGCCGGCACCCAGTCCGCGAGCTCGACCCACGAGTACGCGGCGTCGAACACGTCCGGCGCGACGGCCAGGCAGTGCCAGATTTTCGACCACCACCACTCCGACGAGTAGGTGTTGCCGCACTTGGCGATGAAATGCGGCCGGCGCTGCGCGGCGATTTCCGTGATTTTCGCGGCCTCGCGCCAGCCGGTGTGGTCCTTCCACAGCCAGCACTGGGCGCTGAGGTTCTTGCGCCACCGCTTGGCGAGGGCCAGCGGGACATTGTTCCGATCGACCGGCAGCGGGCTGGATCCCGTGGTGTCGACGCCGATCCCGATCACTCGGGCCGCAGCGAAGCCGCGCCGCCGCCGGGCGCGGGCCAGCGCCCCCTTGACGGCCTTTTGGAGCCCGCTCAGGTAATCGCCGGGATGCTGGCGCGCCAGGTGGTGGTCCCGGGGATCCAACAGGATGCCCTGCCGGCCGCCGGGATAATCGACGACGCAGGAACCGAGTTCCGCGCCATCGGCACAACGGACAACGAGGGCCCGCACCGAATTGGTGCCGTAATCAAGGCCGAGGGTGAAGGACATGGCGGAGATGAAAACAACGTAACGTCTTTTTCCGAGGCGGCCAGCCGGGAGCCGCGGGCGGCGGATCTTCAGCCCGGTCGCTCCGCCCCGCGGCGGCGCTGGCCATAGGTGGCCTCCGGTCCGTGTTTGCGCCGGAAATGACGCGCCAGCAGCCCGGCCTCGATTTCCCCCCGGCGGGGCGCCAGCGCGAGTGTCAGGCTGGCCATTTGGGCGACCAGCTCGAGGGCGAAGGCATATTCCACCGCCTGAGCCCCGGTTGGGCCCCATACGAAGGGACCATGCCGCCAGACGAGCACCGCAGGCACCTCGAGGGGATCACGCCGGCGGAAAGCCTCCACGATCACGTTGCCCGTGTTCCATTCGTAGGCGTTGGCGATCTCGTCCCGGGTCAGCGGCCGGGTGACCGGCACCGGACCGTTGAAGAAGTCGGCATGCGTCGTGCCGAAGCACGGAATCGGCCGGCCCGCCTGGGCGAAACTCACCGCGTGGCGCGAATGCGTGTGGACCACGGCCCCGATGCCGGCGAACGCCTGGAACAGCCGTCGATGGGTCGGGGTGTCGGACGACGGCCGCAGGCGTCCCTCGACGATCCGTCCCTCGAGATCGACCAGCACCATGCCGGCCGGGGTCAGCTCACCGTAGGGGACGCCGCTCGGCTTGATGGCGAAGACCCCGGCAGCCGGATCAAAAACGCTCGCATTGCCGAAGGTCAGATCGACCAGCCCCGAGGCGCCCAACTGGCGGTTGGCGGCGCAGGCCGCTTCACGAAGAGCGCGGTGCAACATGGCACCGGCAATCAACACTCCGGGGCGGGCGCGACGGCGAGCAAAAACCGCCCGGCGCCTATTCCCGTTTCAGCTCCCGGGTCATGAGCGCCGGCAGGGCGTCGGACGGCCGCTTGTTCTCAAACAGGATCCGGTAAACCTCGGTCAGGATCGGGGCGTCGATCCCCCGCTCGACGCACAAGCCGAAAAACGACTCCGCCGTCCGGTATCCCTCGACGACCGTGCGGCGTCCGGCCAGCAATTCTGCCGCCGTGCGGCCCTCTCCAAGGTGTTGTCCGAATTCGCGGTTGCGACTCCACCCCCCGTAGCACGTGGCCATGAGATCGCCCGCACCGCTCAGACCGTAGAACGTTTCGGACCGCGCGCCGAGGGACACCCCCACCCGCACCATCTCGGTCAACGCGCGGGTGATCAACGCCGCCTTGGCGTTGTCGCCCAGGCGGAGGCCGTCACAGCACCCGGCGGCGACGGCATAGATGTTCTTGAGGCAGCCGCCAAATTCGACCCCGGGGAGGTCGCCGCTCGTGTACAGGCGCAGGCGCGGGCCGCTCAGGGCCGCCTGGACCTGCTCCAGGAAAGGCGAGATAAGGTCCGCCGCCAACACCATGGCCGCCGGCAGCCCGGCCGCCACCTCGCCGGCGGTGGTCGGACCGGTCAAGGCCCCAACCGGCGTCGCCGGCAGCACCGTCCGAACGACCTCGCTCGGCCGCAGGTGCGTGGCCTGCTCAAGGCCCTTGACCAGGCTCACGACCTGGCGCAGACGCGCGGCGGCGCCAAGCTGCGCCTGCAGGCGGGTGCACCAGGATCGCAACGCCTGCGCCGGACAGGCCAGCACGACCACTTCGGTCTCCAGCAGCGCCGGCGCCAGCTCATGGGCGATCTGCAAACTCGCCGGCAACGGGAAACCCGGCAGATAATCGGCATTTTCGTGCGTCGACGCCAGCGCCAGCGCCTGCTCGAACCGCCGGGGCACGAGCGTCACCGCGTGGCCCTGCCGCAGCAGGTGTAGGGCGAAGGCCGTGCCCCACGCGCCGGCGCCTATGACGCAAATGTTCATGAAGGAGGACCCAAAGTCCGGAAAAACAGAGCACGGCGGGCCGCCGGTTGGCAATCCTGGCGTCGGCGCGTCCTACTTGGGATACTGCCGCGAGCGCACCGCCATGACATAGGCTGCAAAACCCTTCTTCATCTCGTCGCCCACGGCGGCAAACGCATGCACAAAGGCCGGCGGGCCTTCCGGCGTCATGCCCAACAGATCGGTGCAGACCAGTATCTGGCCGTCGCAATTGGCGCCCGAACCGATGCCGATCAGCGGCACCGTCAGGGTTTCCCGGATGGTGCGCGTCAGGGTGGGCTCGATCATCTCCCCCACGATGGCAAACACGCCGGCCCGCTCCAAGGCGAGCGCGTCGGCCAGCAATTGCTCGGCCTCGGCCGGTTTCGCGCCGAATTTCCGGTACCGTCCCAGGTTCTTGACCTGTTGGGGCTGCAGGCCGATGTGGCCCATCACGGGCACGCCGGCCGCGATGATCGCGGCGATCTTTTCGGCCAGCCCGGCGCCTCCCTCGATCTTCACCGCGTCCGCCCCGGCCTGCTGCATCAGCCGCTGGCAGGATTCCAGCACCACCTTGAAGTCGAAATGCGCCGCCGCGAACGGGACGTCGGCCACGAGCAACGGATCGGGCTTCGTCCGCGCCACCGCCGCCGTGTGATGCACCATCATGTCGAGCGTCACCGGAATCGTGCTGGTGAACCCGAGCAAGGTGTTGCCCACGGAATCGCCGACCAGCAGCAGATCCACGCCCGCCTCGGTCGCGTAGCGCGCGGTGATCGCGTCGTACGCCGTCGCGGCCACGATCGGCCGCTGGCCCTTGAGCTTGCGCAGGGTGTGCGTGGTCGTCTTCATGCGGCGGCGGGACCTCCCGCGCGGGCGCCAGCATGCCCCGCGTCCGGTGGGAGACCAAGCCTTTTGTCGGCCGATGGGCTGCGGCCCGGCCCGGCTATTTCAGCCACGCGGGCACCCGCTCGCCGGCCGTCATCTGCTCGAACGTCTCCCGGGCGTTGACCAGCTCGAAACTGCTGCCCCGGACGAGCACCTCCGCCGGCAGGGGGCGGCTGTTGTACCGGCTGGCCATCACGTGGCCGTAGGCGCCGGCGCTGAGCAAGGCGACATACTCGCCTTCGCCGAGCTCCTGCAGCGTACGATCCTTGGCGAAACAATCGCTTGATTCGCAGATGGGGCCGACCACGTCCACTTTGTGCGCCCGGCGCGACGTGTCCCGCTGCACCGGCACAATCTCGTGGTACGCGTCGTACATCGCCGGCCGCAGCAGATCATTCATACCCGCGTCGAGGATGAGAAAGTCGCGGCCGTGGCCGCGTTTGAGATACTCCACCCGGGACAGCAGCACCCCGGCATTGCCCACCATAAAGCGGCCGGGCTCCAGGAGCAGGCGCAAGCCGAGGGGCTGCAGCAGCGGCTTGAGGGCGGCGCCGTAGGCTTCGGGCGTCAGCGGGCGCCGGTCCGCCGGCAGCCCCTCCCACCAGGGTGCGGCGCCGCTGGCCAGCGCCTCGCGGTATACCACGCCGATGCCGCCGCCGATGCTGAAATAGGCGATGCCGTGGTCCCGCCGCAGTCGCTCCGCCAGGGGCGCGACCTTTTCCACCGCCTCGACAAACGGGTCCACTTCCGTGAGCTGCGAGCCAATGTGCATCTGCACGCCCTTGATCTCCAGGTGCGGCAGCTTGGCAGCCGCGGCATAGGCGGCTGGGGCGTCGCGCAAGGGGATGCCGAACTTGTTTTCGCTCCGGCCGGTGGTGATCTTCGCGTGGGTCTTGGCGTCGACGTCCGGATTCACCCGGATGCCCACCGGGGCCCGGCGGCCGAGCTGGCTGGCGACATGGTTGATCCGGGCCAGCTCGGGTTCGCTCTCGGCGTGCAGCGCATAAATACCCGATTCCAGGGCCAGACGGATTTCGGCCTCGGTCTTGCCCACCCCGGCGAAGACACTGCGGTCGACTGTGGCCCCCGCGGCCCTCACCCGTCGCAGCTCGCCGCCGCTGACCACGTCAAAACCGGCCCCCAGATTCGCCAGCAGCCGGAGCAACGCGAGGTTCGAATTGGCCTTTAGCGCATAACACACCTGCACGTCCAGCCCCTCGAGGCTGCGGGCCAGGCGCCGGTAGTTTTCCTCCACGGTGGCTGCGCTGTAGACGTAGGTGGGAGTGCCGTAGAGGCGGGCGACTGCGGCCAGGTCCACGGACTCGCAGTGCAGGCTGTTGTCGAGGTAGCGAAAGTGATGCATGGCCGGACGAGGTAAAAGCGCGTTGAAAAGCGCGTTTTATTGACAGTTTCCCCTTGAGAAAACCACCACAAATTCAGTTATTAGGGGATCATGTGGAGTGGACTGCGCCGCTGGCTGCATCGTCCGGCCATCCGAATGGGGCCGGTGGACAACTCGCGCATCCAGACCACCCACACCAAGAACGCGCAATTCATCAGTTACCTGGTGGAGAGCGGGTTCCGCCAGGTTAACGTCGACCGCTATGAGGCCAGCCTGCGGCGGCGCCGGGCGGTGAAAGTGTTCTTGCTGCTGGCGTTGAGCGCCGGCGGGGCTTGGGTGATCATCGAGAGCGCCCGGGCGCTCTCGATGTTCTAGCGCGTTTGGCCGGCCGCTGGGGTCCGGTCCGCCCGGATCTTCCACTTCCGCCCGCGGAAGAGACCCACGACGCCCGGTCGGTCCGGGCTCAGCGGAAGCGCGCGCGGACGGCACCGCGGCCGTCGTGCAACGCCAACCCAAACATCGCGGCCACGGCCGCCGCCATGAAGACGGTGCCGAAATCCAGATGCCAGGCATCGAACGCGACGGCGCCAAGAACGAGGGCAAGGACGGAAAGGATGGTGACGAGAGTCTTCATGTTGATCGTGCTTTGGGTTGAGAACCCGCCCCGTACGGAAAAGTCGCACGGATTCGCCCCGCCCCCCCCAAAAAAACGGGTCGCATCTTGAAGACGCGACCCGGAAGGGAGCAGAGCGCCGGCGGCGCCGCGAGTCAGGCGGCGAGGTCGACCGGAGCCGACCGTCGCGAGGCGTGCATCGCCTGCGACTGCGGGAACCGGGTCACCGGGATCGCGACCAGTCGCCGTTCCGCCCGGCGCCCGTCGTGCAGGGCCTGGATGAACAGGCCGGCCACGGCCAAGGCTGTGATCACAACGCCCGGACTCAGCCGGTAGGCGTCCAATGCGACGACGCCAACAGTGACCCCGAACGTGTAGAGGAAGATGAGGAGTGTTTTCATGGTAGTGATTGAGCGTTGCCCCGAAAACACGTCTTCCCCGGCGAAAGTTACAGGAAAACCCTGCCGATTTCGCTTCTCCCGGGCTTCCCCGCCCGCCGACCCCGACGCGGTCCGCGCGTGCCCGCCACCGCGCCGGACAATCAGCCCGCGGCCACCGCCGCCGGCGCGATGCTGAAGGTCGAACGCATGAGCGCCTTCGCATAATCGCGGTTCAGGCGCGCAATAAAGTCATGGCTGATGAGCTTGGGGCACACCGCGGAACACTCGTACTGATTGGTGCAGTTGCCGAAGCCTTCGGCGTCCATCTGGCGCACCATCGCCAGCACCCGGCGGTCGCGCTCCGGCTGGCCCTGCGGCAGCAGGCCGAGGTGGGAGACCTTGGCGCCGACAAACAGCATGGCGCTCGCATTCTTGCAGGCCGCCACACAGGCGCCACAACCGATGCAGGCCGCCGCATCCATCGCCAGCTCGGCGGCACCCTTCGCGACCGGCAGGGCGTTCGCGTCGCACGCACTGCCCGTCCGCGCCGTGATGTAGCCGCCGGCCTGCATGATGCGGTCGAAGGCCGCGCGGTTGACGATCAGATCCCGGATGACCGGAAAGGGCTTGGCCCGGAACGGCTCGACGGTGATGACGTCGCCGTCCGCAAAACTGCGCATGTAGGTCTGGCACGTCGCGACCCCGCGATGGGGCCCATGGGGTTTGCCGTTGATGACCAGCGAGCAGGTGCCGCAGATGCCTTCCCGGCAGTCATGATCGAAGGCGATCGGCTCCTCCCCCCGGCGCACGAGCTCGTCGTTGACCACGTCGAGCATCTCGAGGAACGACATGTGCGAATTGAGGTCGGGCGTTTCGTATTCCCGGAACCCACCGGGGCTGTTCGCGTCGCGCTGGCGCCAGACTTTGAGTTTGACCTTCATGGACAGTGGAAAGGGTGATTCGGTTGGACCGGCGATCGGGTGGGTCGGCGCCCGCCCTCGTCGGCTATTTGTAGCTGCGTTTGGCGAGATGCACGGACTCGTAGGCCAGGGGCTCCTTGTTCAGCAGGGGCGGCCGGCCCTCGCCCTGGTATTCCCAGGCGGCCACGTAGGCGAATTGGTCGTCATTGCGCAGGCACTCGCCCTCCGCGTCGACATGTTCCTCCCGGAAATGGCAGCCGCAGGATTCATCGCGATCCAGGGCGTCGCGGCACATGAGCTCGGCCAGCTCCAGGAAATCAGCCACGCGCCCGGCGTTTTCGAGCGCCTGGTTCAGCGTGGCGCCGTCGCCCGGCACGCGGACGTTCCGCCAGAACTCCTCGCGCAACTGCCCGATCTCCTGAATCGCCTGCTGCAGGCCGGCCGCATTGCGCGACATGCCGCAGTGGTCCCAGAGAATATGGCCGAGCTGCTTGTGGAAATGACTGACGGGCTCCCGACCCTGGACGGCCAGCAGCCGCGCGATGACGCCGCGGACCTGCTCCTCGGCCTGGGCAAACTCCGCCGCATCCGGCTTCGGCCGCGTTCCCGGCTTCTGGGTGGCGAGGTAATCGGCGATGGTGTACGGAATGACGAAATAGCCGTCGGCGAGGCCCTGCATCAGGGCCGAGGCGCCGAGGCGGTTGGCGCCATGATCGGAGAAGTTGGCCTCCCCGAGGACGAAAAGGCCGGGGACATTCGACATGAGGTTGTAGTCCACCCAGAGGCCGCCCATGGTGTAGTGGACCGCCGGGAAGATCCGCATCGGCACCTGGTAGGCGTTTTCGTCGGTGATCTCGTGGTAGATGTCGAAGAGGTTGCCGTAGCGCTCGCGCACCACGTCTTCCCCCAGCCGCTTGATGGCGTCGGCAAAATCGAGGTAGACGCCGCGGCCCGCCTCGCCCACGCCCCGCCCTTCGTCGCACACCTTCTTCGCCGCCCGGGAGGAGATGTCGCGGGGGGCCAGATTGCCGAAGGCCGGATACATGCGCTCCAGGTAATAATCGCGCGCCTCCTCGGGAATCTCGCGGGGCGGTTTGCGGCAGTCCTCCCGTTTCTTCGGCACCCAGATGCGCCCGTCGTTGCGCAGGGACTCGGACATCAGGGTGAGCTTCGACTGGTAGTCGCCGGAGACGGGGATGCAGGTCGGGTGGATCTGGGTGAAGCACGGATTGGCGAAGCAGGCGCCGCGTTTGTAGGCCCGCCAGATGGCGGTTGCGTTGCAGTGCTGCGCATTCGTGGACAGGTGGAACACGTTCCCGTAGCCGCCGGTGGCGAGCACCACCGCGTCGGCCGCGTGCCGGGTGATCTCGCCGGTGATGAGATCGCGGACGATGACGCCCTTGGCGTGGCCATTGACCAGGACCAGATCGAGCACCTCCGAGTGGGGCAACATCCGCACGCCGCCGGTGCTGACCGCCCGGGAAAGCGCCGAGTAGGCGCCGAGGAGCAGTTGCTGCCCGGTCTGGCCGCGCGCGTAGAACGTCCGCGAAACCTGCGCGCCGCCGAAGGAACGGTTGGCCAGCAGGCCGCCGTACTCGCGGGCGAAGGGCACTCCCTGGGCGACGCATTGGTCGATGATATGGGACGACACTTCCGCGAGCCGGTGCACATTGGCCTCGCGCGAGCGGAAGTCACCGCCCTTGACGGTGTCGTAAAACAGCCGATAGACGCTGTCGCCGTCGTTCTGGTAATTCTTGGCGGCGTTGATGCCGCCCTGGGCGGCGATCGAATGGGCGCGCCGGGGGCTGTCGTGGAAGACGATGCACTTCACCCCGTAGCCGAGCTCCGCGAGCGTCGCGGCCGCCGAGGCCCCGGCCAGGCCCGCGCCCACCACGATGATTTCGTATTTCCGCTTGTTCGCGGGATTGACGAGCTTGATCGCCGCCTTGTGCTGGGTCCACTTCTGCTCCAGCGGGCCGGCGGGAATCCGGGATTCAAGTTTGGCCATGGCGGGAATGGGTTAGCGTTGCACCACGGTGGGCGCCGGGGCGGACGCCACGAGCCGCTCGGCGGCCGTGGTGCCGGGGGCGGGTTTCAGGGCCCCGCTCAGGATCGCGCCCGGAATCGCCAGGTTGCCGAGAAAATAAAGCACGCAGTAGAGCAGGACCACCTTCTTCAGGAATCCGGCCCAACGCTCCGTGCGCCAACCCAGCGACTGGAACATGCTCTCGGCTCCATGCGCCAGGTGGAAGCTGAGCAGGCCGATCGCCACGATGTAGAAGAACGACACCAAGGGATTCGAGAAGCCAAGAAACACCATGCTGTAGACGTCGGCCACGGATTGGCCTTTCGTCACCACGGGGAACCCGAGCAAATGAAAGTCAGCGGTCATCGCGTAGGCCGGCAGGCGACTTTTGAAGTCGCCGGCCTGCGCCCAGCCCACCGTGAACTGGGCGAGATGGTAGACGACAAACGCCAGCACCACAACCCCGGTCCAGCGCATGGTGCGGGACGACAGGGTGGCCCGGATGGTATGACGGACTTCGTACCGCTCCGGCCGCGCCCCCCAATTCTCGAGGGTCAATTGCACCGCGGCCCAGATGTGGATCAACACGCAGGCCAGCAGAATCAAACGCACCGCCCACAACGCCGGCCCGAGACTCTGCAGAAAGTGGGCATAACCGTTGATCCGGTCAGGCGCCTCGAAAATCTGCAGGTTGCCCACGAGGTGGCCCGTGATGAATACGATCAGCACCGCGCCAGTCACCGCCATGAGGTATTTCTTGCCGAGGGAAGTGCCAAAAAGGCCGCGGAGCAGGTTCATCGCAAAGAAATTAGGGGCATGGAGGAACGCTTCGGCGGTCGCCGCGTGGGGTGGATGGCCGGCATGGCAGACAACAAACGCGCGAAACGTAAAGATGGACGCCGGGAGAGCCAAACGACGACGCTGCTTATAAGCGACCCTGCAACGAGAGAGTAGCCCTTCTGGAGCCGGTCGCACGCACAGGGCGATTCAAGGCGAATGCATGCGGAACTCATCGGCGGCGGCGGGTCGTGTCCCCTCCACAACGCCCGCCCGGAGTCATTTCGTCAACGGCTTTAACAACGAAAATTTGCCGCTCGCTCCCGGTTGAAGTGCCTTGCGCCGGAAAAGATTCACCCGGACGCCGGGCCCCAGCGCCTGCGCGACCCCGTCCGCCACCGTGTCCGGCGCATGGTGGTCGGCCACATAATGGAAGTCCCACCGCAGGTCACCCGTCTGCACCAGGCAGTAGTGCCAGCAGGCAAAACCCTCCGGCAACGCCGCGTCGATGTCGCTCGGCGCGATCACGGCGCCATCCGACCGCAGGTGGAGGTCGCGTTCGCGGCCCAGGATGCGGAAGCCGGTGGACAGACGCCGGACCACATCGCCCGTGTGGTAGCGGAGGAGCGGCATTGCCCGCCGATGGCGCGTGGTGACATTGATCTGAAAGACCTCCGGCAACCCGCGATATGGGACCAGCTCGACGAATGCATTTTCGTCGATGACCCGCAGATTGTCCTGAAACGCATCCCCCACGAAGATATAGCCGGCTTCCGTTGAGCCGTAGAGGTCGACCTGCGTCCCCGTGAGGACCTCGGCGATGCGACGGCTGTGCTGCAGGCTTGGCTTGCCGTAGGTCAGGATCACGACCTTGAGGCTCGGCACCCGCACCTGGCGTTTGGCCATGGCCCGCGCGAGCAGGGACAGATAGACCGGCTCACCCTCGAGGATATCGGGTTTCACCGCCTGCAGCTCCACCACGATGCGATCCCATTCGGCCTCCGGAAAGGCGAACGGATCGCTCGTCAGGTTCAGATAAACCGTCCCGTCAAAATAGCGGTGCGGAAACGGCTCGTCTTCGTAGGGACAGAGATTGCTCGAACAGGCGACCGGGGCGAGCACCGCCCGGCGGACGGGCCGGTCGACAAACGGGGCGAGCCGCGGATGCGCCAGATACGCCCGCCGCGTCTGCGCCAGCCACCACCCGTCCTCCATGATCACCGTCATCGGCTGCGCCGTCGAGCCCGAGGTGTGTTCGTACTCGTACTCCCGGTTCTGCAGACCGCGCTCGATCACCCGATAGTCGTCGAAGAACGCCGAGGGGCCGCGTTCGAGGATCTCCTGTTTGGTCAGAACCGGAATCTGACGGTAGCACGCCCACTGCAGCGGCTCGGAGTGGAGGGGACACCGCTCCGGGTAAAGCGGGCTCCGGTCGTAAATTGCGCGGATCTCCGACTCCAGCGGCGCGGGCAGCCGCGAGTCGCACGGACTTTCGACCGTTTCGGGAGAATTGGCAAATACGGGAACAGACATGATGTAACAATCGGAGCCCCCCGGGGCACACTCGCGGAACCCAAGCCCGGAGGAAAAAACTCCACCACCAAGTATAGTCAAATCCGGGCTTCCGTACAGGGTTATGGTCAGGTGCGCGGCGCCGGCGGGTTCCGCCGGCGGAGGTCCGCCCAGACCGGCTCGAAAAGCATCAGAGCATCAAGCACCAGCGCATGTTGTATCCGGCCGGCCCGCGCCCAGCGATACACCTCGTCGACCGGAGTCAGGAGCACCTCGATTTCCTCGTCGTGATCCCACCCAAGGGCGCTGGTGCATTCCGTCTGTTCGACCAGGACGAGGTGGCAGAGATTGTTCATGATCGCCGGGTTTGGGCGCACTGCTCCCAGCACACGCGCGTTGCAGCCCGTGTAGCCGGTCTCCTCCCGCAACTCCCGCTGCGCCGCCGTCAGCGGATCTTCGCCGCGTTCCATCACCCCGCCCGGAACTTCCAGGGAAAAATCGTTGATGCCAAAACGGAACTGGCGCACCAGCACCAGATGGTGGGTTGGCGTGAGGGCGATCACGTTCACCCAGTCGGGCACTTCCATTACGACAAAGTCCCGCTCCCGCCCCCGGCCGGGATGCCGGTAGCGCGCATGCAATACGTCAAACAAACCGCACGCGGCATGCAGAGACTGGCCGGTCTTGTCCCAGCGGGCCGGGGCGCCGGAGGCAGGTGATTCGCTCATGAGGCGACAAAAAAGCCTCCGCGACCCAAGGTCGAGGAGGCTTTCGTCAAGGGGTCGGGTCCTTATTTGGCCGGCAGCTTGATCTTCTGGCCGATCTTCAGGTGGTTCCAGTTCACTCCCGGATTGACGGTCTGCAGGTTGGCCAGCGAAACCCCGTTCTCCCGTGCGATCTTTACTCCGGTGTCGCCGGGCTTGATCACATATTCGCCCGGGCCCGCGACGACCGGCTCGCCGGCCTTTGCCATGCCCTTGGCTGGTGCCACGGTGCGGGCCTTCGCCGCATCCTCGAGCTTGGTCACCGAATCCTTCAGGGTCACCAACTCGGGGCCGATCTGGTCGAACGCCTTCTGCACCGAGTTCTGCAGATTGGCGATGCCGCTCTTCGCCTGGTCGGCCGCCGAGGCGGCGCCGTTGGCGCTCGATTCGACCGTGGCCAGCCGGTCGGACAGCCCGTCCGGAACCCGTTTGCCCACGGCATTCGCCTTCCACAGCGCCACCGCCGAAATGATCAACGCGAGCACGCCAACCAACACACCAGCCACCGGAAGGTAGCTGCTGTTGCTTTCACGAGAAATGGTGTCCATGTGATAAAGAGGTAGTGGGGCATGTGTAGGAGCAATGGGGTGGCGAATCAAGAAGATTGCTGGCTGGGAAAACCCTGCCGGTCGCTGGATTCCAGCCGAGGATAACGTTGACAGACCGCATGAAGCGCCGTCCCCTGATCGCTCCGGCCGGGGCGTAGCTTAGCCTGGTAGAGCGTCTGGTTTGGGACCAGAAGGTCGCCAGTTCAAATCTGGCCGCCCCGACCAGCCTTGGCCCGAGGGGCGCAAAGGCGGAAAAACTGCCAAGGTTGGGCGAGGGACTGTTTCCATCCCGCCGTGACGATGCGACGGCGGCGAGGCCGGTCGAGGAATGGCGTTCAAAGGGGGCGCACCATCCACGGCTGCCCCGATGTCCTTGGGCTCCAGCAACCAATTGGCGGCTAACTAATTGTACGAACCGTCCTGTCGATCTTGCGCCGTCGGCGACTCCGGTGCCGTGGTCGTCCAAGTTCACGGTGTGGTCTTGCCACGCATTCGCTCCAAGTTCTCGCGGGCCGCACGATAATCGGGCTTGAGCCGCAACGCGGTCTCGCATTCCTCCACCGCCTCTTCGATCTGTCCGGCCCGGTACAGGGCGGAGCCGAGGTTGTTGTGCCCTTCGGGATAGCCCGGACGCAGGCGCACGACCGTTCGGAATTCCGCGATCGCTTCCTGAATTCGCCCCACCTGGAGCAGCGCACTGCCGAGGTTGTTGTGCGCCTCCACGTACGCGGGGCGCAGGCGCAACGCCGCCTCGTACTGCGCAATCGCCGCGGGCATCCGTCCCGACATGAACAGCGCGTTGCCGAGGTTGTAATGAGCCTCCACGTAGCCGGGCTTGAGCCGCAGGGCCGATTCGTAGTGGGCGATGGCCCCTGGCAGCCGCCCCTCGCGCAACAGCGCATTGCCGAAGTTGTACTGCACGCGGGCGTCTTTGGGAACGAGCTGGAGCGCGGTGGTGTATTCCGCAATGGCGGCGTCCGTCCGGCCCGACTGCAGGTAGGCATTGCCCAGATTATTGTGCGCCTTCGCATTGCCGGGTTCGAGGCGCAGCGCCGTCTCGCACTCGGCGATTGCCTCCTTGGTCCGGCCCATCTCGGTCAGAGCGTTGCCCAGGTCGCTGTGCGTGTCCGCGCTGTCCGGATTGAATCGCAACGCGGTGCGGTATTGGGCGATGGCCGCGGCGATATGGCCCTCCTCGTAGTACAGATTCCCCAGACGCCGGCGCTGGGTGGCATAATGCGCCACCGCATTCAGCAGATTGAACGCGATCGAAAAAACCAGCAGCGCACCCCAAGCCGCCCGGGCCGTCGCGCGCCACCCGGGGCGGCCGGCCAGCGCCCGCTCGGACCCGAGGATGCCGACCACCGCCAGAAAGACGAGCTCGGGCAGGAATTCCACCTCGTAGCGACTGCAGTTGCCGTAGAACAGGCACAACAACGTGGCGCTGCTGAGGAACGTCACGCCGACCGCGGCTAGAAATCCGCGCAGCGCGGATTGTCCCTTCGGTTGGAGGCCGCGCCACGCGAGCGGTACGGCCAGGGCCAGCCACACCACCGGCAGGTTGGTGAGCGCCCCGAATGGATCCTCGATCGGGAAATGTCCCGCCGGCAGGGGCGGAGTCGCAATGCCCCCGACGAACGGAAAATGCCGACCCCACTTCACCGGTTCGAGGAAGTAGACACAGAAATTGAACCAGAGGTAGTGGAGACTGAAGTGGCGGACGGTGTCCTGCCGGTCGCCGGCCAGCTGGTACCGCTCGCCAAACTCGAACGGATTGTGGAACCGCAGGTAGTTGTACAGCATCAGCCCGATGGCGCACGCCGCCAGCGGCACCGCCGCCACGACCACCAGGCGCCAGAACGTGCGCCGCGATCCCGCCGTCCCCGTCGTCCGCCAGGCCTGCGCCAGCGGGATCAAAAGGATGGCCACGTTGAAGACGAGCGAAGGGCGCGCCCCCACCGCCAGCCCAAGGGCCAGGCTCGCCGCCCCGATCCAGCGATCGCGGCTCCCGTCGGTGGAGGCATGCAGGGCCCGCCACACCGCCGCGAGAGCCAGCATGGTGAACGCGTAGCCGCAGCTCACCGCCACCTCCCAAAATTCCGCCCGTTGCAGCATGACCGGCACACCCGTCGCCAAGCCCAGCGCCAGGGTCCCCGCCGCCACCACCGCCATGCCCACCTCCGGGAAATAACGCCGCCACATCGCGTGCAACACCGCCGCCGCGGCCAGAAAGCCCACGACACAAAAAATGAGCACGGCATAACGGTGATACAGGTAGTGCCCGGTCAGCGCGGCCCACGGCCAGAAGAGCACCAACGCCGGTGTGACGCCGAAATAGAGGTACAGCTTGCCGTGGTAGTAGGTCATGTCATGCAGCCCGTCCCCCAGCCGGTAGGCCATGTTGGCCACCGGATCGTAGGGATCCTTCAGGCGCGCGAGACCCGGCGGAGCCTGCTTGTTCAAGCTGAGGTGTCCGTGCTGGAATCCCTCGACCAGCAGGTTGTAGTGGATGTCGGCTGCGGACGATCCGCTGAGTTCGGTCACGCTCGCCGCCGCCATCCACGACAAAAGCCCGGCAACGAAGGCGCAGGCGATGGCCACCACCGCGGAGCCGGCCAGCCGAGCTCTGGTTTCAGACATGATTCAGGTAATTAGGACTCCAACTGCCGCGGAATGTAAAGTCGGAGGCGAGGCGCCAACCCACGACGGGATTTCGCCGGTGGCAGCGGTCCGGATGAGAATCCCCGCCGTGCGGTGACAGGCTTGTGTTCGCCGCCGGCAAATGGCAGAAACTTCCAGCTTGCGACGTTCCCCCGCGGTGGTGCCCCATGATACCGTTCACAATCCTTTGCGTCCTGGCATTCTTCGTCTGGCTCCTGATCTGGAGCATCGCCTCGTTCATCAAGATCCGGAATTTCCAGGAGGAAATTGATCAGCTCCGATCCAGGATCGCTGCGCAGACCGCCGAGCTGGCAGACCTCCGGACCGACCTGACGGCGTCGGGAGCGCCGGTGGTGTCGCCGGTTCCGCCGGCGGTTGCTCCCCTCCACCCCGCCCCGCCTCCGCTCGAGGTTCCCGTTCGGGAATTTCCGAAACCGATCGTGGCGCCCGTGGCCTCCGCCCGCCCAATCCCGACCGCGCCGGTTGCCAAGGTTTTTTTGTCGACGGAAGCCGTCAGCGGGCCGCCGCTCGCCGTGAGCCGGCCCGCGGCCCCCGCGTTGGCGCCTTCGCCGGAGCCGGAAACCCGGACCGCGATCAATTGGGAAATGTTCCTGGGGGTGAAGCTCTTCGCCTGGATCGGCGGCCTGGCGCTTTTCCTCGGCGTGGCGTACTTCGTCAAATACTCCTTCGAGAACAACCTGTTCCCTCCGGCCGTGCGCATGGCAATCGGTTACCTGGTGGGAGCGGGCCTCCTGGCCACCGGCGTGGTGCTGGCCCGCCGGCCTTATCGGGTGACGACGCAGACGCTGTGCGCCACCGGCATCGTCATCCTCTACGCGGTGACCTTCGCCTGCCGCGCCGTCTATCATTTCGCGTTCTTCGGTCCGCTGCCCACGTTCCTGCTCATGGTCCTGATCACGGCCACGGCATTTGCCGTGGCCGTGACCTTCGCCGCCCAGGTGGTGGCGTTGCTCGGGATGCTGGGCGGTTTCCTTACTCCCATCCTGCTTTCCACCGGGCAGGATAATCCGCTCGGACTCTTTGGTTACCTCGCCGTGCTTGACGTCGGCCTGCTGGCCGTGGCCGTCCGCCGGCGCTGGCACCATCTCGGCGCGCTGGCGGCGCTCGGCACGGCGGCCATGGAGGTGGCCTGGGTGATCAGTTTCTTCACGACCGCGAAGATCGCCACGGCCCTCGGCATCTTCCTCGGCTTCTGCCTGCTCTTCCTGCTGGCGTTCGCCCTCGTCCAGTGGCGGCCCGGCGCCCGCGGCCCCACACGGGGCGGACGCGCCTGGCTCGCGGGCGCCGCGGCAGGCACGGCCTTCTTCACCCTCGGTTTCGCCTTCTACCTGCTGGATCTTCCCGCGATCGGTCGGCAGC
>JBJKRD010000072.1:0-4863 GCA_046704925.1 Opitutaceae bacterium
CGCTCCCTCGGGCCGCCCCCGACTTGCAATTGGACGCCGACAATTTTCTCATTTATTATCCAAATACGCATGAACGCGCACGTTGTGGATCACTTCAACAGGGCCCTCGGCCTGGCCCTGATTTTCGGCGCCCCGTTCGGCGCCTTCCGCCAGACCGCACCGGACACCGCCAGTCCCGCGAACGACGAGCCTGTCGCGCTTTCCCGGGTGGTCGTGACCACGTCCTACCTGCCCGATTATGCCAACACTGCCACCCGGCCGGTGCAGGTGATCGGGCCGACCGAAATCACCCAGGCGGGCGTTGCCACCGATCTCGCCAGCCTGCTGCGCAAGGTGATGCCGCAGTTCACGGGCAACGGCAGCATGGGCCTGGAGAACGCGGGCTCGGAAGCGTTCGTGACCCAGGGGGGATCGTTTCTCCAGATTCACAACCTGAACACGCTGGTGCTCATCAACGGCCGCCGGGTCGTCAACGATCCCGCCGAAGCCGCCCTCGGAATCGAATTCGTCGATCTGAACATGATCCCGCCCTCCGCGATTGACCACATCGAGATCGTTTCGGACGGGGCCTCCGCGCTCTACGGTTCGGACGCCGTCGGCGGCGTCATCAACGTGATCCTGAAATCGAAGTTCAACGGGTGGGAGGCCGGTCTCCATTGGGGCGAAAGCAGCAACCCGGGACATTACACCGAGCGCAGCGGGTACGTGACGGGCGGCGTGAGCAACGCGAAGACCTCGCTCCTGCTCGCGGTCGAGGGCACGGAATCCAGCCCGATCTTCATGAACCAGCGGCCGTACTCGAATCCCATCTATACGACGACAAGCTACCCGGGGATCATCAGCGTCCAGCCGTTCACGATCAGCTTCGACCCCGAGAGCGGCATGCCGCTCACGCAGCCGGGGGCGCTCGCCTACTACCGGCTGGACCCGTCGCTCAACGCGCCGCCGGCGGGGCTGGGGTATTCCCTCGATCAACTCGTGGCGATGGGTGTTTACCAGCCGGTGACCGCCCAGCAGGTGCAGACCGGGTACAACGTGGCCGGCCAGCAGACGCTGCTGGCGAGCTTCAAGCGGCGCAGCGTCATGGCCGACTTCGAACATCACTTCATCGGCGACCGCCTGGTCGCCTTTGGCAACCTTCTCTACGGCTTCAGCCGGGCCGAGTCTTCCGTGGCGGGCCAGTCGCTCTCCCCGTACCTCTCCGCCCCGTTCACCGATCCCTTCATCTACGGCAGTTCGCCTCCGCCGGCCGGGCCGGGCGCCTACGTGCCGTACGTTCCGTACCTGCAGCCGAACAGCCCCTTTTCCCCCACCTGGCTCTTCCAGCCCAACGCCGCCGGTTACGTCGTCAATCTGGTCAACGCCAACAACCTCTTCGCGCAATACCCGGTCCGGACGCAGGATCAGAGCGAGTTCTACCGGTTCGCCGGCGGCCTGCGCGGCAAGCTGGATTCGCCCTATGACTGGGAACTCGGCGTCAACCTCAACCGGTACAACCTGGGCGTCTCGAACCCCGGCCAGATCAACACCGCCAGCCTGAACGCCGCCCTCGCCTCCGGCGCCATCAATCCGTTCGCCTACGCCCAGGCGGCGGGGTCCCTGCCCGGCGACATCATCGGCACCAAGACCAACCAGATGGTGAGCACGCTCGCCTCCGTCGATTTTCTTTTCCGCGGCACGCCGCTGGAACTGCCCAACGGCAAGCTGAGCTTCGCCGTGGGGGCGAGCCACACCCGCGAGACGCTGAAATCCACGCCGGACCAGACCAGCCAGCCGATCGCGCCCGGGCTGTCCATCGCCGGCTGGCTCAACAGCCAGTCGCTTTCGCCCTACGAGGCCGACCGCGACCTCACCTCCCTCTACGGGGAGGTGCGCGCCCCCATCATCGGGCCGCAACAGAAGCTCGCCGGCCTCCACGAGCTCACCCTGGATCTGGCCGGACGGTACGACAACTACAGCCAGGTCGGCCACTCCTTCGTGCCCGAGGTGAGCCTGCATTATGAGCCGGTCGACGAGCGTTTCACGCTGCGCGCGTCCGTCGGCCGCTCCTTCGGCGCCCCGGAGCTGCCGCAACTGTTCGGGCCGCCGATCTCGGGGCCGATCCCGCCGTTCAACTACCAGGGTTACTACGGCAATACTGCCTCGAGTGCGGGCTTCTCCGGGATGAGCGGGCCCAACCCGGCCCTCCAGCCTTACAAGGCCAATACCTGGTCCACCGGGTTCGTGTTCGCCCCGCGTGCGATTCCGGGCCTGGACGTGTCGTTCGATTTCTTCAACGCCACCGTGAAGGGCGCGATCGGCTATTTGAACCAGGTGGCCATCGTGCAAAGCGTCGAATCCCTCGGCCCGGCCTCGCCGTTTGCCCAGTACGTCCATGTGGGCAGCCCGAGCGGCCCGGGCGTGACCGGGCCCGGCCAGTTGAGCACGGCCAATCCCACCAGCATCTTCGTGCAGGTGCCCCTGATCAACCTGACCTCCCAAGCCGACAAGGGCTTCGATCTGACGATCGATTACGGGGTGAACACGCCCGGCTCCGGACGGTTCTCGCTCCGGTCGACGGCGACGGTGTGGAACAGCTACCTGGTCCAGGAGATCCCGACCGAGGACTACTACCAATATGCCGGGACCGCGTCCGGCGGCGGCAGCAGCAGCCAGGGGACCATTCCGCGGTGGCGCACCTACACCTCGCTTGATTGGAAAAACGACCGGTTCGAATTCCAGATCGGCCATACCTACATCCCGTCGGTCAACGACATCGGGCCGGGCGGCTCGGCGGCGACCCCGCCGGTGCCGGTCGGCGCCTACCAGCAGTTCGACCTCCAGGCGGCCTTCCGCCTCGGCAGGGACGTGGTCGCCGGCTGGCGGGGCAAGACGGAGATCCGTCTGGGCATCAACAACGTTTTCAACCGCATGCCGCCGGAGGCGCGCAATGCGTTTCCCGCCACCAATGCGGGCATCGGCGACTACAACGGACCGATCGGCCGCCTCTATTACACGGAAGTGAGATTCCGGTATTGAGCGGGCCGGCATGATCCCGCGATGGGTATCGCTGCCGGCGGCCGCCTCGCCGTCCGCGCGGGGCGCCCGCCGGTCTCCCGAAGGTCGATTGCCAACCGCCGCGGCTGAAACCATGGTGACGGCATGATCGAGCTGATCGTCCGCTTGGTGGAGTTCAGCCGCCGCCGGGCGGGCTGGGTGGTGGGCGCGGCCGGCGGCCTCGTTGTGCTCGCGGCGCTGTTCGGCGGGCGCCACCTCGCGATCGACACCGATCTCGACAAGTTGATCTCACGCGACCTCCCCTGGCGGAAGACCGCCGCGGCGCTCGATCGGGATTTTCCGCAGGACTCGGACCTGCTGGTCGTGGTGATTGATGGCGCCACTCCCGATCAGGCGGCGGATGCGGCGGATGCGCTGGCCGCCCGGCTCGCCGCCGAGCCCCGCCTTTTCCGCCGCGTGCGCGAGCCGGGCGGCAGCCCCTTCTTTCGCCAGAACGGGCTCCTCTTCCTGCCGACCGGCCAGGTCCAGAAATTCGCCGACGACATGATCGCGGCCCAGCCCCTGATCGGGACACTGGCCGCCGATCCGAATCTCCGGGGCGTGTTTGACGCGCTCGACCTGCTCGCGCAGGGCGGCCTCCGCGGCGCCACCGACGCGGCGACCCTGGATCCGCCGATCAACGCCGTGGCCGACGCCGTCGACGCCGCCGCGGCCGGACGTTACCAGCCGATATCCTGGCAGAATCTGTTCAGCGGCCGAAAACCGGATCCGTTGGAATTGCGGCGCTTTGTGCTCGCCCAGCCGGTGCTGGACTACGAAGCGGTCCAGCCCGCGAAACGCGCGGTCGCAGCCATCCGGGCGGCCGCCCGGGCGGAGGGCCTGGAGCCGGATCGCGGCGTGCGCGTGCGGATCACCGGATCTCCCGCCCTGACGGACGACCAATTCTCCGCCCTGTCCGAAGGCGTCGGCTGGTCGACCCTGCTGCCGGTCGCGCTGCTGTGCTTCTGGCTTCTGCTGGGGCTCCGCTCGCCGCGCACCGTGGCGGCGATCCTGCTGACCCTGATCACGGGGCTGATCCTGTGCGCCGCCGGCGCCGCGCTGACGATCGGGCCCTTTAATCCCATCTCCGTCGCGTTCGCCCCGCTGTTCGTGGGCATCGCGATCGACTTCGGCATCCAGTTCGGCGTGCGGCACGTCGCCGAACTCTGCGCGGTGCCGCCGCCGGAAGCATTGCGCGAGAGCGCCCGGCGGGTGGGTGGTCCGCTGGCGGTGGCCGCCGCCGCGACCGCCGTCGGCTTCTACGCCTTTGTCCCCACCGCCTATTCCGGCGTCTCCGACCTCGGGCGGATCGCGGGCACGGGCATGCTGCTGGCCCTGTTGCTGAATCTCACGCTCCTGCCGGCACTGCTTGCCTTGCTGCGGCCCCGCGGCCGCCGCGAGGCCGGCGGCTTCGTCTGGGCCGCGGCCGCCGAGCGCTGGCTTTTTCGCCGCCGTTTCCTCGTGCTCGTGCTCACCGGTGTCCTCGCCGTCGGTTCGGCGGTGGCGGTCACGCGGTTGCGGTTCGATTTCAATCCCGTGCACCTGCAGGACGCCCGCGCCGAATCGGTGCAGACCCTTTACGACCTTACGGCCAGCCCCGACACGACGCCCTACACGGTCAAGGCCCTCGAGCCGTCGTTGGCGGCCGCCACGGCGCTCGCGGCCCGGCTGGAAAAACTTCCCGAGGTCGCGCAAGCGCTCACGCTCGCCAGCTTCGTGCCCGACGATCAACCGCCCAAGCTCGACATCCTGGCCGACGCGCGGACCCTGCTCGGTCCGACCCTGTGGCCGCCCGCGGTCTAGCCGCCCGCGACCGCCCGGGACGCA
>JBJKRD010000073.1:0-3355 GCA_046704925.1 Opitutaceae bacterium
GATCAGAACAAGTCGTAAGCCCCGATTCCCACGATTCAATCAGCGGTAGCACCGCCGTCAACCGGCAGCGCCACTCCCGTCAGAAACGCCGCTGAATCAGAGGCCAGGAAACAGGCCGCCTCGGCCACGTCTTCCGCGCTCGCCATGCGCCCCAGCGGGATCGATGCGGACGATTCGGCTCGCCCCTCTTGCAGTGAAAGACCCCGGGCCAGGTAGTCCCTGTCCAACATGGGCGTGTCCGTGTCCGTCGGGCACAAGGCATTGATCCGGATCCCGTCGCCGGCATGGTCCAGTGCCATGGCGCGGGTTAACAGCACCACGGCACCTTTGCTGGCGCAATAGGCGGCGGCCCGCAGTCCGCCCACCAGCCCCCAGTCGGAGGCAATGTTGATTATGTTGCCGGCGCCCTGTTTCAGCATGATCCTGAGCGCCGCCCTTGATGCGTAGAACAATCCGCTCAGATTGGTATCAATCGTGTCGCGCCACAGGGCATCCGAGGACTCGACGGCGCTCCCCGGCAGCCAGATCCCGGCGCTGTTGACCAGCACGTCCAGCCGCCCCAGCCGTAGCTCGGCCTGCCGGGCCAGGTCATCGCAGAAATCCGGCCGCCGGATGTCCCCGGCGACGAAGTGCGCTTCGCCGCCCGCCCGCGTGATCTCGCCCGTCACCCGGGCGCCACGCTCCCCGCTGCGCCCGCTCAGCATGACCGCCGCACCGCGCCGCGCAAACAGCCTTGCGCAGGCGGCGCCGATCCCGGAGGTTGCGCCGGTGATTAGTACGGCCCGGCCTGAAAAACACTGATCCATGAATGGCGCGCCCGAGAGGATTCGAACCTCTGGCCTTTGGCTCCGGAGGCCAACGCTCTATCCAACTGAGCTACGGGCGCTTTGGATAAACCCTTGTGTGTGCCATCCATGGCGTTACTCCTGATTCACGGCCCAACACCGGCTTCGCCTTCCCTGGCTCGCCCAACTGAGCTACGGGCGCAAAAGTCGGTTACAAGTGTAAAGTTAAAAGTATAAAGAACTTCATCCCACTTTTAACTTTTCACTTTATACTTTTAACTCCAAATGACATGGTCCGCGGATTCCTGCCCGGGCGCTTCGGATAAGACAAATTACAGCCTAACCGCCGGTTGGACAACGGGGTGGCGCATGTTGCAGTTTCCGGGGGCCGATGCTGACGTTATAATTTCCCGCCCGGAGCCAGCAAGAAACCATAATCCCGGGCCACAGGGGACTGCGTGATGAGCCAAGTATCAGACAGAATCTTCTTTCGCAACTATTCCATTGTTATCGGCCTGCTTGCCGTCATGATCATCATTTTCCTCATCCTGGCGCGATCTATCGCCGCGACCGACGAAACCCACAATCCGGAACGGGCAAAGGGCGTGGCACAACGCACCGAGCCGGTGGGACAGGTCAACGTGGAAGGCCAGGCGCCCAAGGCTGCTCCCGCTGCAGGCACCGAGCAGGTCGCCGCGGCGGGAACGGCCTCCGGCGGGGCGGCGGGCGGCAAGACCGAGACCCACGAAGAGATGGGCAAACGCGTATTCAGCGGCCTGTGCTTTTCCTGCCACGGCACCGGTATCCCCGGCGTACCGCAGTTCGGCAACAAGGAAGAATGGGCGCCCCATATCGCCAAGGGCCTGCCCACGCTGTACCAGCATGCCATGCACGGTTTCACCGGCAAAAGCGGCATGATGATGCCCCCGCGCGGCGGCAACCCCAACCTGACCGATGAGGAAGTCAAGGCCGCCGTCGATTACATGACGTCCCACAGCAAGTAGCCGGCCACCCCGGGATTCTGAAACCCCCCACCCGATCCTCACAGGCGGTTCTGGCCGCCGTCCTCTTCGCCGCCTTCGCGGCTTCCGCATCCGAATCATCCAGTCCACCGGTACAGACCGAAAGCGGCCTGGTCCGGGGAATTACCTCCGCCGGTTTGACCGTCTACAGGGGGATCCCATTTGCGGCTCCCCCCGTCGGCGGGCTTCGGTGGCGGACGCCGCAACCCGTCGCCCCGTGGCCCGGCGTCAGGACCGCGGATCGATTCCCGCCCGAATGCATGCAGACCGGTTCGTACCCGCCGGATTCCCCGCCCGAACCATCCAGCGAGGACTGTCTCTATCTGAACATCTGGGTCCCCACGGATGTGCACCGGGGCGCCTTACCGGTAATGGTATGGATTTACGGCGGCGGACTGGAGAACGGCTCCGCCTCCGCGCCGCTGTACCGGGGAGAGGCGCTCGCGCGCCGGGGCGTGATCGTGGTGACGGCCAATTACCGGCTGGGCGTTTTCGGGTTTCTCGCACTCCCGCAACTTGCGGCCGAATCAACACACCACTCGTCGGGCGATTACGGCCTGCTCGACCAGCTCGCCGCCTTGAAATGGGTTCATCGGAATATTGCCGCGTTCGGCGGCGATCCGCGCCGCGTGACCGTGTTCGGGCAATCCTCGGGCTCCATATCCATCAGTGCGTTGACTTCCAGCCCCCTTGCAAAGGGGTTGTTCCAGGGTGCAATCGGGGAAAGCGGGGGGCTGTTCGAACCCTTGAACATCGAACCCCGGCTCACGCTTGCCGGTGCGGAACGGTACGGACTGCATTTCGTGGTGCGATCCGGCGCCGCGTCGGTGCAGGCATTGCGCAGGATGTCCGCCGCGGACCTGCTGAAGGTTCCTTTTACACCGGCGCTGATCCTTGACGGTTATGTCCTGACGCGCCCGCCTTACGATACCTATCGAAGCGGCAAGCAGAACAGGGTGGCCCTTCTGATCGGATCCGACGCCGACGAAGGCCGGATATTCATCACCGGCCGAAGGATTACGCCCGATAATCTGGACCGGGAGCTGGAACGGGACGGGTTTCCAGGCTTTATTGTCCGCCTGCTCGGGCCCAAAATTCCCGCCACGGACAGCGAGGCATGGTCTGCCGCAGTGAAGTTCAACACCGACATGCGGTTCCGCTGGGACATGTGGACCTGGGCACGCCTCGCAGCGGCAAACAACCACCAAAAGGTCTTTCTTTACCAATTCAACCGTGCGCCGCCCTACCCGAAGGGATCGGCATACGCGGGCCTGGGCGCCACACACGGAATGGAGATGCCATACGTATTCGGCCATCTTGATCAGCGCCCGGCATCCTGGACCGCTGATGACCGGCGGCTTTCAAAGGCCATGGTCAGCTACTGGACAAACTTCGCGAAAAGCGGCAACCCGAACGGCCCGGGGTTGCCCCAATGGCCTGCGTATACCCGCGCGGATCCGCGAGTGATGTACCTGGGGCGCCGCATCGCCTCCGGTCCCCCGAGAGACCTGCCGCAACTGCTGCGCATCAGCCGGTTCTACACGCTGG
>JBJKRD010000074.1:0-4308 GCA_046704925.1 Opitutaceae bacterium
GGCGGGAAGACCGCGGCGTGGTGGCGGTGCCGGCGGAAAAGCTCGCGCCGTTCGCCCGCCGCCTGCTCGAAGTCAACGGCGAGCCGTTGCCGGAGGCGGAAGAGCAGGCCTTGCGTTTGGGCGCAACGTAAGGGGTCACCAGGGCGACTTCGAATCAATTCCCGCGCGGGCGCTGTTCTGAGCTGAACGGGCCGGGGGCCAGGTGGAAGCCCGCCGGCGTGTCGGGATGCGCCGGATCGAAGGGACCGAAATCGCCCACGATGTCCGCCGCCAGCGGCAGGTGGTTTTCCCGGATGCCCTCGACGACGCACTTCGCGAGTTCGTAGGCGCCGTAATCGCTCTGGTGGGTGAGGTCGCGCCCGTGGGCGTTGAAGGCCACCGGCGCCTCCTTCGGCCCCAGCGCCTCGTAGAAGGCCACGCTCATCCGTTCGAGGTCGATCAGCGGCACATGCTCCTCCCGCGCCACCGCGCGCATCGCCGCCGGATAATCCCCGTGCGAGTTGCGAATCCGGCCGTCAGGGCCCCACTCGCGCCGCTGCATCGGCGTCACCAGCACCGGGGTGGCGCCGCGGAGGCGCGCCTCCGCGATGTAGACCCTCAGGTAGGCCGCGTAGGTCGTCGACGCCCCCACGTAGGTTTGCGGCCAGCTCCGCTTCTCGTCGTTGTGCGCGAATTGGATGAAGAGGTAGTCCCCCGGCCGGATCTCGCTGAGAATCTTCGCCAGCCGCAGTTCGGTGAGAAACGATTTCAAGGTCTCGCCGGACTCGGCATGGTTGGCCACCGCCACGTCCGGCTTGAAAAAACGCGGCAGCATCTGCCCCCAGCTCGCGGTCGGCTCGCGCGGCTGGTCGGTCACCGTGGAGTCGCCCGCCAAGAACACCGTCGGCACCTCCGGCGCCGGCACGATCTCCAGCGCACAGAGGCAGGGCCGTCCGCCACCGGCGGGTGGATCGAACTCGAGCGTCAGCTTGTCGTCCCAGTCGAGCACCAGGCCCTCCGGCCCGTTCGCCTTCTCCCACTGGTCCAGCACCACCCGGTCGCCGCCGGGCGCGTTGGGGGGCGGCGGCGGCAGGTGGAAGTTGCGAACGTTGACGATGAAGGTGCGCGTCGTGAATTGGCCAGGCTCCGTGACGACCTTTTCCAACATCAGGCGGCGCGACTCGGCCTTCACCGTCGCGGCCGACGTCCCTTGGGCGTCGCCGAAGGTCGCCGTCACGCGGTAATTGCCCTCCGGCACCCTGACCGAAAAAAAGAACGGCTGATCGCTGGTGACAAAGTGGGCGTGCAACGGCCCCGCGTTGCCGCCCGCCGCCGCTCCTTCGGCGGGCCGGCGGTCGACCCCGGAAACCGGGAATCCAAGATCGAATCCGTAGCCGCCCGCGTCCGTATACGCGGTGCCGGGCAGGACCTGCGTGTATCCGGGCACCGCCGCGCCGGGGCCGAAGTCGAACTTCCAGGTGGTCGGATCCGCCGCCCGGATGACGGCCGGGCTCAGCAGCAGGCCCATCGTCGCGACCGCCAGCCGGGAGGAGCGTGGGGATTTCATGGCGGAAAAGTCAAAAATCGGCCGCTCGTTTCGATTTGTCCAAACAAACCTTCGCGCGGTTGGCATCCGGCAACCCGCGCGGAGCGCGGGTTCCACCCTGCAGAGGCATCCGCAGGATTGGGCGGAGCGCGATCTCCGAGCGCGCTCGTTCTTGCGCTTGCCCGAAGTTCAACAAACCGCGCGGAGCGCGGGTGATACCGCCCGCGCACCCGCCGGTCAGTTTCCGAATGGTTTTTCGCCCGTGGTCAGCGGGCTGGGCGGCACGTCGAACTCTTCGGCGGGATCCGGGTGCGCCGGATCGAAGCCGCGAAAATCGTCGACGATGTATTTCGCGATCGCGAGGTGGTCGTCCTTGATGCCCTGAACGATGCACTGGGCGAACGCGTACGCACCGTAGTTGTCCGTGTGGGTGGTGTCCCGTTTCGGCCCGTAGCCCGCGAAGGCCAGGTACGCCCCGTCCGGTCCCATCGCCTCGTAGAATGGGATGCTCATCGCATTCAGGTCGATGAACGCGACCTGCAACCGTGCCGCCGTCTCCCGCGCGGCCTTCGCGTAGTCCGCCAGGGTCGGGCGGACCTTCCCATCCTCGGTGAAGAAACGCCGCTCCATCGGGGAGACGATCACCGGAACGCCGCCGCGGGCGCGGATGGCGTCGACGCACTCTTTGATCTCGGCCGGATAGGTGGTGAACGGTCCGCCCGTGCCGGCCTTGATCTCCTTCTGGTCATTGTGGCCGAACTGCATGATGACGGTATCACCCGGTTTCAGCAGGCTCAGGATCTTGTCCAGCCGGCGCCGTCCGATCGAGTCGCGGTAGGTCTCGCCCGATTCCGCGTGATTGGCGACGGCGACCTCCGGCTGGAAAAAACGGGTCAGCATCTGGCCCCAGCTCGCGTATGGCTCGCGCGACTGGTCGCAAACGGTGGAGTCGCCCAGCAGGTAGATGGTGGGCACGTCGACCCTTTGGACCGTCAGGCCGCACACGCAGGTCCGGCCCGGGGCCGGGCCGGGATTGAACTCGAGCGTGATCCGGTCGTCCCACGCCCAGCCTTCCTGGATCGATTCGCGCGGCGCCTTCAGGCGCACTTCCCCCGCTTTCACGCCGTTGGCCGCGGCAATCCGCGGCGTCCGCGTGTTCACGATGAAATCGACGGTCCGGATCTCTCCTTTTGCCGTGCGCAGCCGCTCCACCATCAGGCGCCGCAATTCGGCCTTGATGGTCGTGGTCGTCTCGCCGCCCACGTCGCCGAGCGTGACCGTTACGCGGTAATTGCCCTCCTCCGGCACCTTCATGGAGAAATAGAACGGCTGTTCGCTGGTGACAAAGTCGTCCCGCAGCGGATCGCCGCCGCCGCGGTCGACGCCCCTCACCTCGGCGCCGGGCTCAAACCCGAAACCGCCCGCATCCGAGTACACGGTGGTCGGCAGCACCGGGACGCAGCCCGGCGCCACCCGGCCGGGGCCGAAATCAAACTTCCAGACCCCCGCATCATCGGCAGACGCGGTCGCCGCCAATAGGAAAAACCATACGCAGGCGGAAACTCTCATGGGCAGGTTCTTTTTGACCACGGATTACACCGATCATCACGGATTAGGCCGATCTCGGTACTCACAGTTTGCACAGACAGTCGATGGTACAGAAAGTCTGACCAAAGTTTCGATCGCTTTCCATAGCTTTGGCGAAAAACTGATCCGTGCAAATCCGTGTCATCCGTGGTCGAGTCCGACCGACTCACCGTCCCAAGGTCGCCGCCATCAGGCCGATCACCACCTCGTTGGCGAGCGCCCGCACGGTCAGCGCCCTGAGATCCTTGTGCGGATCGAGCCGCAGCTCGAGCACCGTCGCCGCGCCGCCGGGGACCCGCCGGCCCTGGCCGAAGAAGGCCGGCAACGCCGGCAGGCGCACCCGGCCGGTCGCCAAATCCACCCGCGGCGGGATTTCCTCCGGACGGGAGAATTGGTAGTCATCGATGAAGTAATCCTGGTCGATCGGCCACCAGTTGACGGGATTCTGCAGGCGGAGCACCGCGGTCGTGCCGTCGGCATAGGTCACCTGCACCACGCCGTTCACCAGCCGGCTTTGCATCCAGTTGGTCGAGCCGGCCATCAACAGGTAGAGCTGGCGGGCGCGGCCGTGCAACGGCACGGTCGCCTCCGGCGGGAAGTTGTCCCATTGCGAGGTGAAGATGATGTTGCGGGCGTCGCCCGGTCCGGGAGTGGCAAACGGCACGCCGTCGGGCAGCAGGAAACGTCCGCCATCGGCGGCCGCCGCCGCGCGCAAACCCCGATCGTCGATATCCGCCGTCGCATGCACCTCCCCCGCCCAGCCGCCGATCCCCTGCTGCGGGATCGCCAACGAACAATACGGCGAGCGGGGCGCCCGGTACGCATGCTTGAAGATATCGGTGACGCGGTCGTTGAAAAACGGCGTCAGGTCGACGGAATCGAACCGGCTGATGCCCCGCGGGGGATCCCGCCAGTCGGTGCGCGGCCGCTGGACCGGCCGGACCGGCCAGAGATTGGCCGTCGGATATTCCCACGCCCGCGCGGCGCCCTTCCAGGTCAAGGCAATCTCCGCCCGTGCCTCGATCCGGGTGCGTACCTCCACCCGCGCCCCCTCGGTCGGGCTGCCGCTCCAGCGCAGCTCGGCGGGCCGGCCGTTCACGGTCGCCACCGCCGCGTCCCGTCGCGCCGGGACCTGGAGCCGCAATGCCAACGGCCGGCCGAAGCGCGACTCGACCACATAACGGTCGGTGTCACCT
>JBJKRD010000075.1:0-5992 GCA_046704925.1 Opitutaceae bacterium
GGCCTCCGCCGTGTCCAGGGTTTCGCCCAGACCGGCCAGCACCGCCTCGGCCTCGGCCAGCGTCTCGGTGCCGAAATCCGGCAGGGGGGCGATCTCGCCCCAGCCGACCCGCCCCTGCGGATTCGTCACCCGCACGAGCAGTCCTTCCCGTTGCGCCCACCGCCCGCGGGCCGTGCGCAGCGGGCGGAGCAGCGGCAGCCGGTAACGGCGGTATGCCAGACGACCGATCACCCGACCATGGTGTAGCGGCCGCCGCCCGGCACGCAACTGCGCGCACCGCCGGCCGCTCCGGGCACCCCGCGGAAAAAGACGTTGAGATTTTCCGTGCCGGCGTTATGACGCTGACGGCAACCATGACTAAGCGTGTCACGATTGCCACCGACCTCCCCGCTTATCCGGCGGCCGACGAATTCTTCCGTGCGAGCCTGCCGACCGCGCTGACCTACGACGACGTTTCGCTGGCCACGCTGTATTCGGAAGTCCTGCCGCGGGATGTGGACCTCACCACCCAGCTCTCGGAAACGCTGCGGCTGCAGATTCCGATCATCTCATCCGACATGGACACGGTCACCGAATCGCGCATGGCGATCGCCATGGCGTTGAACGGCGGCCTCGGTCTGATCCACTGCAACCTGCCGCCGCATGAACAGGTGAAGGAGGTCGCCCGCGTGAAGCGCCACGGCCACGGGCTGATCCACGATCCCATCACGGTCTCGCCCGACCACGCCGTCGGCGACGTGCTGGCGATGATCGAGCAGCGGCGCTTTACTTTCCAGACCTTCCCGGTCGTCGACGCCGGCGGCTGCCTGGTCGGGCTGCTGCCGGGCAGCATCGTCAAGGAGCGTTATCGGGCCAAAAAGATCACCGAGGCCATGACCCCCCGCGCCCGGCTCACGGTGGTCCGCGAGAGCGATCTCGGGGGAGATCCCATCCGTTACGCCGACAAGTTCTTCAGCGAGCACATCGGCATCAACAAGATGCTGGTCGTCGACGAACAGGACCGCCTGCGGGGGCTGGTCACCAGCACCGACGTCGAGCGCATTCTGGGCGAGGCCAAATCCCGGCGGAAGCCGAGCCGCGACGCCAATTTCCGCCTGGTGGCCGGCGCGGCGATCGCGCCGATCCGCCGGGCGTCGGGCGAACTTGATCGCGATCCGATCATCGCGCACGTCGGGGCGCTTCTCGACGAGGCGGTCGACGCCGTGGCCGTCTCGACCGCCCACGGCCATAGCGCCGGTGTGGGCGAGTTGGTGACGATGATCCGCCAGACCTTTCCGGCGCTCCCCATCATCGCGGGCAACGTGACCAGCGCCGACGGGGTGGAGTACCTGGCCGAGAGCGGCGCCGATGCCGTCAAGGTCGGCCAGGGTCCGGGCTCCATCTGCACCACCCGTCTGGTCGCCGGCGTCGGCATACCTCAGTTGACGGCCCTTTACGTCTGCAGCCGGGCCGCGACCCAACGGGGGGTCCGGCTCATCGCCGACGGGGGCATTGCCAAATCAGGGGACATCGTGAAGGCCCTGACCCTGGCCGACGCCGTCATCTGTGGCGGGCTCTTTGCCGGCTGCCGCGAAGCTCCGGGAGAAATTCTCGAAATCAACGGCAAGCTCTACAAACAGTACCGCGGCATGGGCACGCTGGCGGCGATGAAAGCCGGCTCGGCGGCCCGCTACGGCCACGAGAAGGAGGACACGACCCGCAAGATCTCGGCGGAGGGCATCGAAGCCCTCAAGGAGGTTTCCGGATCCATCGACACGGTGCTCGCGGAACTCATCGGCGGCCTCCAATCGGGCATGGGCTACCTCGGGGCGCGGACCTTGCCGGAGCTGCGCTCCCGCGCCCGCTACGTCCATGTCACCGCCGCCGGCCAGCGCGAGGCCGCCCCCCACGACGTGGTCGAGGTGTCGACCAAAACCACCGCCTGAGGATCCCCCCGGGCCGCCCGGGCGGAACCACGTGGCGCTGGCACCGCCCGGGCGGCCGCACGTTCCGCCGGCGTCGGGGTTCCGTCTCCCGCCGGAACCCTACGTCGCCGGCGGACGGCGCCCGAAAAGGAGCGAGATCAAGAACAGGACGAGAAAGAGCAGGAACAGGATCTTGGCGATGCCCACCGCCGTGCCGGCGATTCCCGTAAAGCCGAGCAGCCCCGCGATTATCGCGACGATCAAGAATATTATCGACCACCTGAGCATGAATGAAAATTGGCGGGTGGGTCGGCGGATGCCGGCAGCAACGCCCGGCCCGTGACCGTTGACGCCTGATTAGGAGTTCTCGACGGTCATTTCGTTGCGCACCCGGCGCACGCCGTTGATATCCTGGGCCAGCTGCGTCACGAGGTCCTTCTCCGCCGAATTCCTGGCCTCGCCGCGAACCGTCACCACCCCGTTATCCGTCGTGACCTTGGTGTGCAGCGCGCTGGTCGAACGGCGGACCGCGAGCGCAAATTTGAGCTGCGCCGTGATCGACACGTCATCGATCTTCTCCCCCAACGTCTGCCCGTGGTGATGGCGATCCGATGCCTTTGCCACCGACCCTTCCTCCGCGTCGCTTCGGGCGTCGATGTGTATCTGATTGTGCACATCCTTCACGCCCTTCACGTCGGCGGCGTATTCGCCGGCCAGCGCCTTCTGGGCGCCGTCATCGGCCGTGCCGGTAAGCGTCACCACTCCGTCATTCACCGTCACATCGGTGTGGGTCAGACTGACATGTCGGTGGAACAGCAGCGCGCCACGCACCTTCATCGCTATCCAATCATCGGACAACGGCTTTGGTTCGGCAGTGACTTTGAGCTCATCGTTGACCTGTTGCACTCCGGGCAGCGCCTCCGCCGTGTCTTCTGCAAGGCGTTTCTGGTCACTATCCTTGACGTGCCCGCTAAGGGTAACGACGCCGGCGTCCGCCTCGATTGAGATATCCGCATTCTTCAGTTGGGTGCGGTAGACGTAGGTATTCTTGAAAGCGTCTTCAATCCGGTCGTCCTGATCGGCCGCCGTGGCTCGCGAAGCGGCGATCGCAAATAACACCGCGGCGAGGCACGGCAACGTGTAATATCGCATGGAGCTTGTTTTCATGATCATAGGGTTTGGTTGTTCACTGATTGCGACGGCCGGCCCTCGAAGGAATACACTGACCATCTCCCGGATTCACGGAGCCTGCCGAGTGCCAGAGGCCCTGGCTCAGGGACAAGCGCTTCGAGCTGAACGGCTAAGGTCTGTCCGAAAGCAAGGCCGGCCTGGCAGACCCGCCTGCGCCCGTGCAGATTGCACCCCTCCGGGACTGCATATTGCACGCGGCAACTGTAAGCGCATCTCCCGCCCGATCTTTTTCTCATGGCAGATGGAGGCTCGCGCCAGCCGAGTCCGCGGTGATTGCGTCGAACCGCTCACCCGGGCGGGTCGCACCCGCGAACGTGGCGGATCACTCCGCATTCTGGTGGCCGGGAAGCCGGTCTCGCCTTCCGCCAAGGCCCGGGCGACCGGGTGCCACCCGCAAGATCCCGCCCGAGGACATCGGGACGCGCCAAGAGGTCTTGGCGTTGATCGCCGCCGGGCTCGCAGACCTCATCGGCGGCTTGCAGTCGGGCATCGGCCACCTGGGGACGCCGACGCTGACGGACCTCCGGACGCGGACCCGTTACGTCCACGTCACGGCGTCCGGGTGGAAGGAAGCCGCGCCGCACGATGTGATGGAGGTAACCGCCAAGCATCCCGCGCCGGCGGCGCGCGGCCGACCCGCCGGCAGTCCAGCGCTCCCTGCCGCGGGCTTCCCGTGCCCAGGCACCGCCGCCGAATCAGCGCGGCGTTGCCTTGGACTTCGGGGTTTCCTCGGGTTTTCGCTCCGCCGCCGCGACGAGCAATTCGTGCCAGGCCCGGTTGTCGATTTTGCCCGCGGTTCCGGTGAACGCGACCGGTTCCTTCAGCCGCGTGTACCCGAGGCTGTCCTTCTGGTCCGAAAGCAGACCGGCCGCCGCCAGCGCCTTGCCGGTGGGTCCGCGTGCCGCCAGCCGCAATTCGAGATGCAGCGGCTCGGCATTCCAGGCCCGCCCGGGCGCGCCGGCGATTTCCCCCGACCCCGTGACGTGCACCTCGTCGCCGGTCATCGCCACGTCGGAGAGCCGGATCGAACCGTCGGCGCGCCGCTCGACGGTCAGGGAGCAGCGGTCGTAACCGATCTCAGCGGTGTCGTTGACCACGTTGATGGCCTCCTGGAGCGCCGGACTTACGGTCCTCCGCCCCGAGCCGATACCGTGCTGAATCCCGAAAAAGCCCCCGACCGAGTAGCCGATCCGGCCCAGCGCGTCGCCGGTCGCCGTGTCCTTTTCGGGCGGCACCGCCTCGTCCACGTTGGTCTTGAACAGCCGCACGATGCCGGCGGTGCTGGCCAGTTGCAGTTCGGCGCGCGTCCGGTCAAACAGGTCGCCTTGATTGAGTCCGCTTCCTTCCAGGGTGCCGGCAATGGAAAACCGGCCCTCGATGGCCGGCGATCCATCCGGGCTGGCCGCGGGAAAGTAGGGCGCGACTTCGACGGGAGCGACGGACACGCTGGCCTTGACGTGATACGGAACCGCCGCGGCCGCGTCGAAGGTGAGGGAGCCACTCACCTTGTCGAGGCGATGGCCGTCGAGCACACCGCGCCCCTCCTCCAGGTGCACGGATTTTTCGTCCACGCCCAACGCGATGCCGAGGTTCTCCAGGGTCAGGTCGCCCGCGCGCAGCCGGTCGATCTCCACGAGAATCCGCCCCGCCCAGTCGCCCCAGAACGGAGCCCGGTCCCGGCCGTTTTCCCGCGCCGCGGTCCGGGCGATCGCCGGCAGCGAAAAACCGCCGACAGCCGCGACGGTATCGGCGAGCCGGCGAAGCTGGGCCAGATCGGCCTGCTTCCCGCTCACCTTCAGGTAGAGGGAGGGCCGGGCTCCTTCGTGGATCACCGTGCCCTCCGCGGTCACATCCGACTCCCCGGCTCCGAATGCCATCTTGATGGGGGCCCGGAACGAAAACCGCTCGGGGTCATCCAGGGTGACGTGGAAGCCGATCGTCGCCGAGCGATGCGCATCGCGTCCGACCACCACCACCTTGCCGTCCACCTTCGGCGCCGGCCCCGTGGTCACGGCAAAATCCCCCGACGCCGAGCGCCCGCCGATCCCGGCCAGCGCCGGCACGGCGGCCCCGAGTGTCGGCGCCTGCAGGTCCGCGTGCCATGTGCCCTCGAGGCTGACCGGTTGGTCGACCCCGGCTTTCCGATCGGCCTTGCCGTTCAGGGTGGCCAGGTCGGCACCACCGCTCTTCAGGAGAAGCGGCTCGGCCCGGATCTGCCAGCCGTGGGGATCCACGTCGGCCAGCCAGGTCAGCGCCAAATCCAGGTCTCGGCCGATCGCCGCCCCGCCGCGCTTCACCGCGACGCCTCCGGCCACGAGCGGCGTCTTCGCGCGGAGCGTGTACCGGCCTTGGTCCGTGCGGACGAAGAAGTCGCCCGTCGCGTCGCCGCCCGAGAGCGAAACTCCCGCCGGCCACGAGGCCAGCCGGCCGATCGCGAGTCCATGGATCGAGCCGACCAGCCAGTCGTCGGCCGGTCGATCCGGCGCCAGTGCGCCCGTTCGCTCGTCGACCGCGAACGGCTGCAGCGCCCGCACCGCGACCGTGGGTCCGCCCGCGGCCACGGATCCGGTCATCGCATCCACGTGCAGGACCGTGCCCCGTTGCACGGCATCGAATTCCGTCGTCACGGTCACCGGCCCGAAGCGGGTCAACGCCGGCCACACCGTTTCCGGCTGCGGCAGGCCGCCGTCCAGCCGACCCGCAACGTGGACCGCCGCGAACGCGATATCGGCGTCGAAATGGCCGCCGCCCGCCGTCGCAAAATGCGGCAACGTCCCGGGGGGCACGAAGGGCGCGAGATCCGAATCCCGCGCGTCGAGCTTCCACGTCCCCGAGAACCGGCCGGTCGTTTCCGCGTAGCGCGCCGTCAGCGACACCAGCCGGCGCTCGCCCTGGCC
>JBJKRD010000076.1:0-12722 GCA_046704925.1 Opitutaceae bacterium
GACGGCCGGCGGTGGCGGGTCCCTCCTGGCCCAGCACGCCGAGGCACTTCCACTCGGCCGCGCTCAGCCCCAGTTGGGCGGCGACGGCCTCGTGGAAGGCGATCACCGCGGTGCTGAGCTGCCGCTCCTGCGATTCGCGCGCGGACAAATCGGGGAGGGTGGAGGTTGACGCGGAGGATTTCCTGGCCATAGATATCTTACAGCTAAGATACTTTCCAACGAGATTACTGGATCACAAAATGAGCGCCCTGTCATCATCCGAGTCTCCGGCGGCCGTTCCGGCTCCGCGTTCCCGCCGGGCGGCGGTGGCGGCGCTGGTGGTGCTGTCGCCGGTCATTTCCGAGCTGCTCTATGGGGGTACGCGGATCAGCTACCTGTTCGCCCTCGTCCCGGAAATCATGGTCTGGGGCTGCGGGACGTTGCTGATTCGCGAAGTGGTGCGGCAGCGGCGGCGGGGCTGGATCAGCATGGGATTGCTGGCGCTGGCGCTGGCGGTCGCGGAGGAGTGTGTGATCCAGCAGACGTCGATGGCCCCGCTGGCCGGCCTTGCCCGGCAGGCCTACGGGCGGGTCGGCGGGGTGAACTGGGTCTATTTCCTCTGGGCCGTCGTCTATGAGAGCGTGTGGGTCGTTCTGGTGCCGATTCAGTTGATCGAACTGATGTTTCCCGGAATCCGCGGCCGCCCGTGGTTGCGACCGCGCGGGCGCTGGCTGGCCGGGGCCTGCCTGGCTCTGGGTTCGCTGGCCGCCTGGTACTCGTGGACCCAGCAGGCGCGGGTGAAAGTTTTCCACATGGCGCCGTACTCGCTGCCGGTGTCGCACCTCGCGGCGGCCCTGGTGGTGATCGCCGGACTCATCATCGTGGCGTTGCCCGGTCCGGGCTCACCGGCGGAAAGACCGACCAGGGGCGGGACGGCGCCGGCACCCGGGACGGTTGGCATCGCCGCCGGCGTGCTGGGATCGCCGTGGGGGGCGTTCGTGCTGATGGGCTTCGGGGCATTTCCCGCGGTGCCCTGGGGCCTGGCGTTTGCCGGCGGTCTCGCATGGGCCGGTCTCGCGATTCTCCTGGTCCGGCGATGGGCGATCGGTCGCGGCTGGTCCGACCGGCACCGGTTTGCCCTGGTTCTCGGGGCGGTCGTGGCCTGCATGCTCGGCGGCTTCGTCGTCTTCGCCATCGGCGGCGCGCTCCGGATCGACTGGGTGGGAAAGGGGATCCTCGACCTCGCGGCCGTCCTCTGGCTGGCCAGCCTGGGGCGAAGCATCGGGCGGCCGGCGCCGGTGGAAACAATGCCGTAGCCGACGCCGCGGGTTACGGGCGCCTCAAAAGGCGTCGACCAGCGACTCCACCTTCAGTTTCCGGCGCAGGTCATCGAGGCCGGCCTGGCCCGCGATGGTGACGGTCACCGGCTCGTTCGGCAGGAGGTCGAAAAAGTCGTCGGACGGGGTGACGTCGAGACGGTCAAAGGTGATGCGGACGCTGCGCGCCAGGACGCTCGACTGGAGGCGCAGGCGGGCGCCGCCCGGCGCCGCTTCCAGATCGGCGGCAATCGTGGCAGCCGGCAGGTGGATGTCGTGGGTCGGCACGAGATAGATCAGATTGGACGACAGCGTATTTCCATCCGCCGTGAGGTCCGCCGCGACAAAGGCGGTGGCGAAGTCGATGCCCTTGGCCCGAAGTGCGGCGAGCGGCAGCCGCAGGCAGACCTGGCTCGATCCGCCCGGAACCTGCACGTCTTCGTCGGTCTCGTCGAGTTTGGCGCCGGTGAGACTCAGGACCCGCACTCGCAGTCGACCGGCAAACGGCTGGCGACGATCGGAGACCACATACACAGCCACGGCGCCGTCCTCAACGTGCGGTGAAACCAGGACGGGGGCGTAGAACCGCCGCGCGTAGTACTGCAGCGCCTTCCAGCGGCCGAAATAGTCGATGCTCGACCACGAGGCGACCGGCCAGCAGTCGTTGAGCTGCCAGAAGAGCGAGCCCATCGTTTCCGGCCGCTGCCGGCGCCAGTGCTCGGCGCCGACCTTGATGCCCTCGGCCTGCAGCACCTGGCTGACGTAGAGGAATGAGGCGAAGTCCTTTGGTTCGCGGTAATACTTCAGCAGGTAGTCGTGGATGATCGAGTTGCCCTGCTGGTTCTTTTGGTGGGCCAGCATCACCGGCGTGAGAATCCCGGTCCGGTCTTCCGGCGCCGTGAACGCCTCGATCGTGCGCATTCCGGGAAACGACTGGAAGCCGTACTCGGACACGAAGCGGAAGTGGTGCCGTTCGTAGTCGGAGAAAGGCACCCGCCCGTGCCAGACGCTCCAGTCGTGGGCGTCGCCGGTCCGGTAGGTGTCGGTTTGCTCCTCGAAATCCGCGGTCGGCGAGCTGGACCAGTAGGGAACTTCCGGATCCAGCTTCCCGACGGTCTCACCGATGACGCCGTAGAAGAGCGTGAGGTAATCCTTCCACATCTGGATCTGCGCCGCGGGCTCGATGGTGCGCGAGTGGACGGCCCAGTTGAACGCGGCCTCCGTCTCGTTGTTGCCGCACCAGAGCACGATGCACGGATGGTTTCGCAGGCGGCGCACCTGGTCGCGGATCTCCTGCGCGACGTTCAGCTTGAAATCGTAGAGGCCCGGCTGCCAGTCGTTGCCGAACATGCAGTCCTGCCAGACCATGATGCCGAGTTCGTCGCAAATGGCGTAGAAGGCGTCGGACTCGTAGTAGCCGCCGCCCCAAACGCGGACCATGTTCATGTTGGCCTCCCGGGCCGAGGCGAGCACGTGGCGGAGCCGGGCTTCGGTCACGCGGCTGGGGAAGCTGTCGAACGGGATCACGTTGGCGCCCTTGGCGAAGACCGGCGCCCCATTGACGACGAATTCGAAGGAGCGGCCCCACTGGTCCGGCCGCCGGCGCAGCTCGAGCGAACGCAGGCCGGTGCGAACCTGCTGCTCGTCCGCGATGCCGCCGTCCACCGTGAGCACGGCCGTGAACGTGTATAGCGGTTGTCCGCCTTCGCCGGCCGGCCACCAGAGTTCCGGGCGGGCGATTTCGACCGGCAGGTCGACGTGGTTGACACCGGGATGCAGCGTGCCGCGCCAGATCTGCCCGGCGTTCCAACTGCCGTGACCGTACGTCAATTTCACCTCCGCCGTCGTGTCGATGGCGGTGGTGATCTCCACCCCGGCGTCGACGTGGGCAACCTCGGCCGAAACGTCGCGCGGGCGGATGTGCAGATCGGAGATGCGGGCGTCGTCCCAGGCTTCCAAGCGGACGGGAAGCCAGATGCCGCTGGTCACGAAGCGCGGACCCCAATCCCAGCCGTACTCATAGGCCGCCTTGCGCACATAGGTTTTTGCGGCGGTGCCAATCCGCGTGCGCCAGGGATCGCCGGCCGCGGCCTTTTCGGTCGCCTCGATCGGCGAGGGGAAGGTGACGGTCAGCAAGTTGTCGCCGGCTTGCAGGAACGGTTTCGCGTCGACCCGCCAGACACGAAACATGTTGTCGGCCGTGAGCACCGAGTGTCCGTTCAGGTCGACGCTGCAGGCGGCGTCGAGGCCATCGAACACCAGGTCGAGGTGCCGGCGGCGGAGGACGTCCGCCGAAAGACTGAACGTCTCGCGGTACTCCCAAGCGGCGTTCTCGATCCATTGCAGCTTGGCCTCGTTGTCGCGATAGAACGGATCGGGGATGAGTCCGCTCCGCAGCAGATCGAGGTGTACGTCGCCGGGCACCCGCGCGGGATGCCAGGCGGTTGGCGCGGAACCGTCGGCCGGTTGGATCTGGCGGAATTCCCAGCCAGCGGTGAGCGGAATGGCCTGTTTTTCCGCGGCGCCGACGACCGCGGGGGCCGTGAACGCCAGCGGGGCGAAAAGGAAGCGCAACAACGGGGCTTTCATAGGCGGTGATGGCCGGAAGCAGCTAACCAAGCCGAATGGCTTTCAGACAAGCCGATTGCGGGACGCGGGGAATGGCCGGCTTGGCGCCGAGATTCCGTGGCCGGTGCTCGCGCGACAGATTCCGTCAGAACACTCGGGGCGCCCGGCTGTCACACGAAGAAAATGAATGGAGATGCTCTCGGAGCACCGGCTCCGGCCTCCCGCACTGAATGGATCTCAATCACGTCTATTGACCATGAATGTCCGTATTACGTTAGTCCTCGCCCTGGGTGCAGCATTGCTGGCGCCCGCCATGGCGGCGCCGCAGAATGCCTCCGACCACCTTCAAGCTGGCCCGGCCATCGGCTATTGGGCCACCAGCGTCAAGGTGGCGAAGTGGAGCGAGCTGTTCGATACCATCAAATCGCATTCGATTCGCGATGGCTCCCCCCGGTGGTCGGTGGTTTCGGCGCTGGGGCAACCCGCCCGGGAATGGTCGGCGAAGGTCTGGCTCTACCGGGACTGCCGGCCCGATTATCGCGCGGCGCGCCGCCACGGCTGCGACCTCCTGGTGATGACGTTTGCCGACGGCCGGGTCGCCTCAATGCGATTTGTCAACCGCACGGCGGTGGCGATCATCGCCGCGAACGCGAAGGCTGGACGCGCCCGGCTGAACGCCGAGTATAGCTGACCGTTGGCGCAACCGACGGCCGTCAGCGGATGAGCGGGCGGCGACGGATTCCCACCGAGGCGGCGGGCGGGCTTCCGGCGCCGCCTCGCGGATGGATCTTGCCGATCCATTAGGCACTGGCATCCGGAATCAAACGCAGTATCTTATGGGTTCGACGGTATTTTTGATCGCTTCGCAACTGCTCCCCTATGTCGCTGACGCCGGGCCTGAAATGGCTCATCGCCGCGTGCCTGGGCATCCCGCTGGTACTGGTGTGCCTGGGAGCCTGGATTTCCCATCGGGCGCTGGTGGCGACCGGCGACACGGCGCAATGGGTTGCCCACACTTACGACGTGCGCGAAAAGCTGCGCGAGCTGTTGTCGGATCTCCAGGATGTCGAGACGGGGGAGCGTGGCTTCCTCCTCAGTCAGCAATCCCAGTTTCTCGAACCGTATCTGGCGGCGGAGCCGCAGATCGCCGGCCGCCTCGCCCGTTTGCGTGAACTCGTGGCGGGGAAGCCGGCCCAGTTGGAGCGTCTTTCGCGTCTCGAAGAGTTGGTGAGGGACAAGCTCGGTCACGTGCAGCGGACGGTCGCCCTGCAACGGGCGGGGCAGCGCGACGCGGCCCTGACGTTGGCCAACGGTGGTTACGGCCACGAGATGATGGACGCCATCCGCCGGCAGATGACCGTCCTGAACGCCGAGGAGGATCGGCTGCTGGCCGTGCGCCGGGATGCCTTTGCGAGCCAACTGAGCAGCGACCGCGATCTCGCCTTTGGCCTGGTCGCCTTTCAGGTCCTCCTGATCGGGGTCGTCGGTATCCTGCTGGCCCGCGTCTCCCGGCTGCAAGGTCTCGTGACCGTGTGTGCCTGGTCAAAAACCATCCAGCTCGGGGGCGAATGGGTTTCGTACGACGAGTACCTTCGGAGGCGTTTCGGCCTTCAGGTCACCCACGGGGTCAATCCGACCGAAGCGAAGCGGCTGCTGGACGAGTTCCACGCCCGGACCGCCTCAGCCAGCCGGCCCCCGGGCGGCCCGGGGACGGCGGCCGGCTAGGCGTCGCGCCCACGCCGGCGGGCGGTCAGATATTCACCAGCAGGCGGTAGATTCGCGCGACCATCTTCTGCGGATCTTCGAGGAGGCCGGCGGCGATGAGGGCGTTGTCGAGGACCTGCTCGGCCGCCAGCTACGCCACTTCCGGCTTCTCCTCGCGCAGGGCGGCCAGGCGTTTGATGACCGGGTGTCGCGGGTTGAATTGCAGCTCCACCCGGGGCGGCGAGTCGTCGGCGCCCTCGACCTTCATCGCCCGCGCCAGCCGGCGCATGTGCGGCGACATGAACTTGTCGGCATTGAGGGCCAGGGCCGGGGAGTCGACCAGGCGGTCGCCGGCCTTCACGTCCGTCACGCGGTTGCCGAGGGCCTCCTTGAGCCACGCCGCAAGCGCGGCGGCCTGCTCGGCGGTGAGCGCGTCCTCGCCGGGCGGCTTGGGCAGCTCCTCCAGCTTGACGTCCGCCTGATCGGCCGCGACGAGGCGCTTGCCGTCGAATTCGCGGGCATGCGTCATCACGTATTCGTCGACGGTTTCGTAGCAGAAAAGCACCTCGAGGTTGCGGGCGCGGAAGCCCTCGAGGTACGGGCCGGCTTCGATGGCCGCCCGACTCGGTCCGGTCAGGTAGTAGATTTCCGTCTGCCCCTCCTTCATCCGCGACACGTAGTCGGCCAGGGTGGTCGGCGCGCCTTTCTCCGTGAGCGACGATTCGTAGCGGAGGAGCTTGAGCAGCTCCTTTTGGTGGGTCTCGTCCAGGGCGGCCCCTTCCTTCAGGTAGACGCCGAAACGCTGGTAGAACTCCTTGAAGGCGTCGGCCCGGTCCCGGGCCTCCTCCTCCAGGAACTTGAGAAAGCGGCGGGTGAGCACGCGGCCGAGCCGGCCGATCAGGGCCCGATCCTGCGTCAGCTCGCGCGAGATGTTGAGCGGCAGATCCTCGCTGTCGACCACCCCCTTGAGGAAGCGCAGCCATTCCGGCAGCAGATCCTTGGGGTGCGCGTCGATGAGGATCTTGCGGCAATAAAGCGCCACGGCGGGCTCGGCGCGGACAAAGCCGAAGCGCTCGGGATTTTCCTCGGGCACGAACAGCAGGGCGTTGATGGCCAGCGGGGCGTCGGCGCTGAAATGCAGCCGCAGCCGCGGGGCCTCGAAGGCATCGGCCTGGAATTTGTAGAACTCGGTGTACTCCTCGTCCTTGATCTCGTTCTTGCTGCGCAACCAGAGGGCCTGGATGGTGTTGACGCGCTTGCCGTTGAGGTTGATCGGGAACTGCACGAACGACGAGTAGCGCTTCAGGATTCCCTCGACCCGCGCCGCCTGCGAAAATTCGCCGCACTCATCCTTCAATTCGACGACGATCTTGCAGCCGCGGCGCTGGCCGTCGCTTTCCTCGACGGAGTAGCGGCCCCCGCCGTCCGACTCCCATACCTGCCCGGCTTCGGCTCCGCGCCAGGAGTGGGTGAACACCCGCACCCGTTTGGCGACCATGAAGGCGCTGTAGAACCCCACCCCGAACTGGCCGATGAGGTTGGCGCCCTTGTCCCCGGCCTCGCCCAGGGCCTTCAGAAAGGCCTTCGAACCTGAGTGGGCGATCGTGCCAAGGTTCTCGGCGAGTTCGGTCCGCGTCATCCCGACCCCGAAATCCTGGATGGTGAAGGTGCGGGCCGTTTCGTCGGTGGTGATGTTGATCTCCAGCGGCAGCCGGTCGTCGAACACGTCCTTCTCGGTGAGCTGGAGGTGGCGGAGCTTCTCCAGCGCGTCCGAGGCGTTGGACACGAGCTCGCGCACGAAGATCTCCTTCTCCGTGTAGAGCGAGTGGATGACAATATCGAGCAGTTGCCGGGTCTCAGCCTGGAACTCGTATTCTTGCGGGGTGGACATGGGAAGGAGGGGTGAGGGAGGAAGGGAGTGAGGGCTGGAAGTGGTGGAGGGATCGGCGGAAGGCGTTGTCGTTTGGTTGGGGGGAAGGGAAAAAATAGCAGACCGGCCGCGGAAAAATCAAGAGACGGCCGCGGGCCGGAAATCAGAAGCCGGAAATCAGAAATCAGAAGCCAGAAATCAGAAGCCGGAGGCCAGAGATCAGAAGGTGGGGGCCGGAAGGTGGAGGCCGGACGTCGGGGGCGGGAAGCCAGCGGTCGGCACCCAGACCCCATACGCAAGATCCAGGACTCAAAACCCCGACACGCTCAGCGGTCGTCGGCCTGGTCCCGTTCGATTGGTTCGACGTGGGCCAACTGGCGCTCGGCGGGCGGCGGGCGACCGAAGAGCACCTTGCCGACGCACCACAGGAAGAGCGTCGTGACGAATCCGACCGAAAGCACCATGTTGATCCAGCCGCCGATGGTCATGACTTGGATTCTCCGGAAGGTCCGCCGGCGCCCATCCAGCGCCGGCCGGCGACGTTGATCAGCACGCAGGTGAACACGGTGAACACGCCGATCAGCAGCACCGCGAGCCGGGCCACGGTGTTGTGGTGCGCGCCCACCAGGTCCTTGACGTAATAGGTGGGGTTGAACGCCGGGGCGGCGAGGCTGAAGTTCCAGCCAAACACGTTCTTCAGCATGAACAGGACGAAGATCACGAGCAAAAAGGCCGGGCTGACGTATTTGATCAACGGTTTGAAGAAACCGGGGATGCGGATCTCGGCGCCGCGGTGCGCCTCCTCCCAGCCGCGCTCGATGCCGAGCGCCCAGCCGAAGACGATGATCAGGATCGTCCCCTGGATGAAGATCATCAGCGTGCCGACCCAGAAATCGATCGTGTCGAGCGCCTTCAGGTCCTTGCTGAACCACCAGACGAACAGCGAGCCCATGGCGGTGACCAGGCCCAGCATCGCGACCGCGCCCTTGCGCCCGAGGCCCAGGCCCTCCTCGAGGAAGGCGACGCCCGGCTGCAGCATCGACAGCGAACTGGTGATGGCGGCGAGGAACAGCAGGACGAAGAAGATCGTCGCGAACAGCGACCCCGCCGGCATCCGGGAGAAAACGTAGGGCAGCACGTTGAAGCCCAGCCCGAAGGTGCTCTGACCCACGATCCCGGCGGCGCCGAGAAACACGAACGCGGCCGGCACGGTGATGAGCCCGCCGAGGCCGACTTCGCAGAATTCGTTGGCCGACGAGGCGGTGAGGCAACTGAGCACCACGTCATCCTTCTTCGTCAGGTAGCTGGCGTAGGTGATGATGACCCCGAAGCCCACCGAGAGGGAGAAGAAGATCTGGCCGGCCGCGGCGAGCCAGAGCTGCGGGTCGCGCAGGCCGGTGGCGACATGACCGGGATTCCACATGAAGCCCAGGCCGCCGACGAGGCTCTGCTGCGGATGGGCGGGGTCGGGCGTGCCGAGCGTGAGCACGCGGACCAGGATGACCAGGGCGATGACGATCAGCGCGGGCATGGCCCATTTGCACACCGTCTCGATGCCGCGGGAGATGCCGCGATAGATGAAGTAGAAGTTCAGGAAGTAGACGATGAGCACGAAGATGCCCACGTCGTGCAGGCCGAAGTGGATCGCCACGCCATCCTGGGCCGCGCCGGTGAACCGCGTGAAGAACGCGCCGAAGTCCGTCGCCCCCCGGCTCAGGTTGCCGGCGGCGGCGTTCAGCGCGTAGCCCAGGCACCAGGCCTCGATGTACACGTAGTACATGTAGATCATCACACGATGAAGCCCAGGGCGCCCAGATATTTGCCCCACGGTCTGGTCACGATGGCCGAGAAGATGCCCGGCGAGGAGTGATAGCCGCGCTGGCCCCCATACCGGCCCATCGTCCACTCGATCCAGCCGATCGGGATGCCGAGGATCAGCAGCGAGGTGAAGTAGGCGATCATGAAGGCGCCGCCGCCGTACTCCGCGGCGAGGCCGGGGAAGCGGAGGAAATTGCCCAGGCCGACGGCGCTGCCGGCCACCGCGAGGATGACGCCGAGTCGCGAACTCCAAGCCTCCTTGGGTTGGGCCATGCCAGAGGGCTACGGACGACCCGGCCGACTGCAACCGTTTAATTTCCAACGCGCACGGCGGCTCCGGCCGGCGGGTCGGGGGTTGCGTGCGGCGGGGTTTTCTCCGGTAATGGCTCCATGTGCGTCCGCTACACGCTGCACAAGACGGATGCCGCGCTCGCGGTGATCGCGCAGGCGCTGGCCCGCCGTCTGGCGATGCCCGACTGGGTGCGCCCGCGCTTCAACGTGGCGCTGACCAACGTCGTGCCGGTGGTGGCCGCGGGCCCGGCGGATCCGGACGTGCGCGGCATGCTGTGGGGCTACGTGCCGTTCTACGAACGGGACAAGGCGCGGAAGCGGATGCTGCCAAACGCCCGGGCCGAAACGGCGGTGACCTCGGCGGCGTTCCGCCAGGCGGCCGCGCGGCGGCGCTGCCTGGTTCCGGCCAACGGATTTTATGAGTGGCAGACGGTCGGCCGGTTGAAGCTGCCGCATCTTTTCATGCTGCGGGACGAGGAACCGTTCGCCTTCGCCGGCCTGTGGGAGACGGCGGCGGAGGGACAGCCGGAGACCTTCACGATCCTGACGACGGAGCCGAATGCCCTGGTGACGCCGATCCACAACCGGATGCCGGTGATCCTCACAGTGGACTCGATGGCGGGATGGATCGGCGGGGAGCCATTGCCGGCGGAGGAATACCGCCGTCTGACGTCACCGCTGCCGGCGGAGAAAATGACGGTGCGTCCGGTCAGCCGGTTCGTGAGCAACAGCCGCAACGAGGGACCGCGATGCCATGCGCCGCCGGAGGAGGAGGCGCCGCCGGAGCTGCCGCTCGGGTAGGGGCGGGAGAGGGGTGAGGAAGCGGGGGAATGAGGGGGTAAGGGATAGGGGAGTGAGCGGGGGAAAGGGCGCGAGCTTGCTGCGCTATTCTTTCCATGGAGCGCGGGGTCGCTGGGAACGCGCCGGGGCAATCTCTCCGGTGAGATGGACGTGATCCAGGTGGAATCCGCGCTCCGCGCGGGTTGAATTGGGCTTGCCTTTCCGTCCGGATGCCGTTCAATTGAACACCGTTCAAAAGAACGCCATCATGCTTACCGAACGGCAGGAGCAGATTCTGGATTTCATCCGGACCTACCAGCAGGCGCAGGGGGTCCCGCCCTCCACCCGGGAGATCCGCCGGCAACTGGGCGTTTCCAGCCAGTCCACCGTGATGGGCCACCTGCAGGCGCTGGCGCGCAAGGGGCAGATCCAGAAGCTGGCGGACCGCAAGTGGGGATTGCGGGCCGGGGAGGTGCAGGCGCACCTCTTCGAACTGCCGGTCTACGGCACCATCCCGGCGGGCCTGCCCGCCATGCAGGAACAGGCGCCGGATGAGACCGTGGCCGTCGACCCGAAATTCTTCGGCGTGCGCCGGCCCAAGCGGCACTACTTCTGGGCGCTGCGGGTCCGCGGCGATTCGATGATCGGCGCCCACATCCTCGACGGCGATCTCGCCGTGCTGGAGCGGCGCGAACCGCGGACCGGGGAGATCATTGCCGCGCTCGTCGACGGCACGGACTCGACCCTGAAACGGCTGGCGCAGGCCGGGGGCAAACCGGTCCTGCGGGCGGAAAACCCGCGCTATGGCGATATCGTCCCCGAGCAGCGTCTGGAGTGCCAGGGCGTGCTGGTCGGGGTGATCCGCCGGAGCAGCGCTTGAAGGAAATGCACCGACGTGCCCACCGCTCCCGCCACCCTTGCCGCCCTGCGGTCGCTGTTGGCCGCGCGTTTTCCGGAAAAGACCCGGAAACCGGGGCCGGGCCCGGCGACGGGGGTTGCGGCGATCGATGACGCGCTGGGCGGGGGACTGCCGGCGGGCCGGCTGACGGAGATCGTGGCCGGCCGGCCGAGCTGCGGCGGGCAGGTGGTGCTGGCCCGGTTGCTGGCGGCGACCCGCGCCGCGCGGCAGCGCGTCGCCCTCGTGGATGGCGCGGATGGCTTCGCCCCCGGGACGGTGCCACCCGACGAACTCCGGCATCTGGTCTGGGTGCGGTGCCGGGCGCCAGGCGAGGCGCTGGCGGCCGCGGATCTGCTGGTGCGCGACGGCAACTATGCCGTGGTTGCGCTGGATTTGCGGGGCCTTGCGGAGCGCGCGTTGCGGAAACAGCCGGCGACGACATGGTACCGGCTGCAGCGGGCCGCCGAGGGCGGCGCCGCGGCCGTGCTGGTGCTGACGCCGGACCCGCTGGTCCCGACGGTGCCGTGGCGGCTGGTGCTGGAAGTTCCGCTGACGCTGGCGGACGGTCGCCGGCCGCGGGGTGAGCTGGCGGCGAACCTCGTGGTCAAAACAACCCGCGCGGCCGCCTGGCCAAATGCGGTGGAGGAGCTGGCCGGATGAACTACGCGGTCCTCCGGGTGCGCAATTTTGCGCTGCAGGCGGTGCGCCGGAGCGACCCGGAACTCGCGGGCCGGCCGGTGGCCCTCGTCACCGGCGAGGGACGCAAGGCGACGGTGAGCGAAGTCTCCCCCGAGGCGACGGACGTGGTCCCGGGGCTCGTGGTCACGCTGGCGATGGCGCGGTGCCCGGGCATTCTCCTGCGGCCGCGCGATCCGGACGCCGAAGTGGAAGCCCACCGGCTGCTGCTGGCGGCGGCGTTCACCCTTTCGCCGCGCGTCGAACTCACCGGCGCCGGCTGCTGCACGGTGGATCTGCAGGGGGCGGATCCGGCGCGGACGGAGGCGCAGATGCGGCGCTGCGTGGCGGAGCTGGCGCCGGCCGGCCTGCCGGCGCAGATCGGGGCGGCTGCCACGCCGCTGCTCGCCGCCTACGCGGCCGGGGAGGCGGACCCGGTCCTCGTGGTGCGGGAGGCGCGGAACTTTCTGGCCCCGCTGCCGCTGGCCCTGGCGGAGCCGGCGCCGCCGCACGCGGAGATCCTGCGCGGCTGGGGCATCCGGACCCTGGGAGCGCTGACCGCGCTGCCCAAGGCCGAGGTCGGCCGCCGGCTCGGAGCGGAGGGCGTCGCCCTGTGGGAGCGTGCCGCGGGCGAGAGCACCCGCGTCCTGCGCCTCGTGGAGCCCCCGCGGCCCTACGTCGCCGAGTGGACCTACGAGCCGCCAGTGGAGTCCGTCGAGCCGCTGTTGTTCCGGCTGCGGCGCTACGCAGAGCGGCTCGCCTTCGAACTGCGCGCCGCGCGCGCGGTCGCGGAAAAGCTCGCGCTCACCCGAAGGCTCCACCA
>JBJKRD010000077.1:0-4043 GCA_046704925.1 Opitutaceae bacterium
CATGACGTCGATGCGGTGCCGCGCCGCCCGGATCTGGCGCTCGAGCTCGGCGAAGGCGTCCTCACCGGAGGTGAGTAACCGCACGGAATTGCGGCCCACCAGCGGAATGGCCCCCTGCTGCCCCAGGCCCCGGCAGAACGGTTCGGCCGCGGCGACCGGCGGGGCGGCGGCGGTCGCCGGCGCCGGCAGGGGCGCCAGCCGGGATTTGCGGGCGACCAACTGGCGGAGTTTGCGGCCCCCGAACAGCAGGTAGAGGGGCACACCGACGTAGGGAATGAGGGTGATGACCAGCAGCCAGGCGACGGTGTTGCTCGGCTGGCGTTTCTCGCTCATCAGCCGGGCGATGAGGAACACCGCAAGCAGGAAGCCGCCCACTGTCAGCAGGTGGCGCAGGACTTCTGTGTAAAGGGAGGATCCCGACTCCATGACGCGGCGGGGCGATTCTGTCACCCCGGCCCGCGGAGGAAAGCGTATTTGGCCCCGCCGGGATGCCGAACGGCCGGTCCAGCCGCTCCTTGCCAAAGCCGGGGCTTCCTGTGTTAGGGTGGCATTTTGCCCCGGAAACGCATGCCGACCGAGACCAGACTCCGCGCCGCCACCCGCCAGCTCCGCCGCGAGCTGGGCGCCCGCGTCCGCACCGACGCCCGTGCCCGCTGGGAGGCCTCCTTCGACAGCAGCAAGCTGTCGTTTCTGCCCGCCGCGGTGGTGCGCCCGCGTCGGCCGGCCGAGATCGGCGTCGTGCTCACGCTGGCCAACCGCCATCGCGTGCCGGTGACGGTTCGTGGCCGGGGGACGACGCTCACCGGGGCCGCGGTGCCGCTCCATGGCGGCTGGGTGCTCGACCTGATGGGGCTGCGCCGGGTCCGGATCGACGCCGAGGCCGGGCTGGCCCACGTGCAGGCCGGGGCCAGCAATGCGTCCGTCCATGCGGCCGCCGAGGCGGCCGGATGGTTTTATCCGCCCGATCCCTCGTCGAACGAATATTGCACGATCGGCGGCAACATCGCCTGCAACGCCGGCGGCATGCACGGCGGGCGCTACGGCGTCACGCGGGACTACGTGCTGGCGCTCAAGGGCTTTCTGCCCACGGGCGAGTGGGTGGAGTGGGGCACGGCGACCAAGAAGTACTCGGCGGGTTTCAATCTCCGCGATCTGTGGATCGGCAGCGAGGGCCTGCTCGGCGTGGTCACCGCCGCGGTGCTGAAGCTCATCCCGCGGCCGCCGGCGCGCTGGACGCTGCTGACGGCGTTCGCGGACGAGACCACGGCGCTGCACGCCGCGCGCGCCCTGTTCGCCCGGCGCCTGCAGCCGGCGATCTGCGAGTTTCTCGACCGGTACAGCGTGCAATGCGCGGAACGCGCCACCGGCCGGAGCGTGTTTCCCGGCCAGGCGGGGCGGCCCGTGGTGCTGCTCGAGCTGGCCGGCGGGCCGGAGGAGATCGCGGCGTGGCGGCCGGAGCTGCTGGCCTGGGCGCGGGAGCACGCGGTTGCCTGGCGGGCGGCGCGGAGCCGGACGGAGGCGGAGCAGCTCTGGACGGTGCGGCGAAAATGCTCGGGCGCGATGTTCGAGCTGGGCGATGCCAAGCTCAACGAGGACGTGGCCCTGCCGATGCGGCAGTACGAGCGTTTCGCGCGGTTTCTCGACCGGCTGCGCCGCGAATCGGGCCTGCCGATTCCCACGTTCGGCCACCTGGCGGACGGGAACCTGCACGTGAACATCATGTACCACCGCGCGATCCCGGCGGAAGGCCGCGCGGCCGAGCGGGCGGTGCGGCGGTTGATGGAGACGGTGGTGGCCCTGGGCGGCGCGATCTCTGGCGAGCACGGCATCGGCCTGGCCAAGACGCCGTTCCTGCGCCTCCAGCACCGGCCGGCCCAGGTGAAGGCCATGCTCGCCGTCAAGCGGGCGCTCGACCCGCGCGGCATCCTGAACCCGGGGAAGATGTTCGAGGTCTTTCGCGTCTGGAAGCACCCCCGAATCGAGGTACGTCTGCCATGGGATCACAAGTGACCATCCGCCCCTACCGCCTCACCGACGAAGCGGCGGTAGTCGCGCTCTGGCGCGCCTGCGACCTGCTGCGGCCCTGGAACAATCCGCACCGGGACATCGCCCGCAAACTGCGGGTGAATCCGGAGTGGTTCCTGGTCGCGCTGCAGGGGGGCCAACTGGCCGGGACGGTGATGGCCGGCTACGAGGGCCACCGCGGCTGGATCAATTATCTTGCGGTGGCACCCGCGTGCCGGCGGGGCGGGTTGGGGCGGGCCCTGATGGCGGAGGCGGAGCGCCTGCTCCGCGGCGCCGGCTGCCCGAAGATCAACCTGCAGGTGCGCGCGGGCAATGCCGAGGCGGTCGCCTTCTACCGCGCGCTCGGGTACAAGATCGACGACGCGATCAGCATGGGCAAACGCCTGGAGTCCGACGAATGACCCCGGCGGCGGCGGGAGCGGGCGGAAACCGGTGAACAACTCCGGCAACTTTCCCGTTGCCGTCGCAAAATCAGCCCACTCTAGTCTGCACCTTCACGCTGCATGTACCTCAAGGCGCTCAAGCTGCACGGCTTCAAATCTTTTGCCGATTCCACCGTCCTTCGTTTCGAGCCGGGGGTCACCGCCATCGTGGGCCCCAACGGCTGCGGCAAGAGCAACATCGCGGACGCCGTCCGCTGGGTCCTGGGCGAGCAGAGCGCGAAGGCCCTGCGCGGCGGCAAGATGCAGGACGTCATCTTCGAGGGCGCGGAGGGGCGCAAGCCGCTGAACCTGTGCGAGGCGTCGCTGCTGCTGACGGAATGCGAGGCGCAGCTCGGCACGGACTACCACGAGGTCGAGATCGTGCGCCGCACGACCCGCGACGGCCAGAGCGACTATTTCCTGAACGGCCAGCTCTGCCGCCTGAAGGACATCCACAAGCTTTTCATGGACACCGGCGTCGGCCGCACCTCGTACTCGATCATGGCGCAGGGCCAGATCGACCAGGTGCTGTCGTCGAAGCCGGAGGAGCGCCGGGCCGTCTTCGAGGAGGCGGCCGGAATCACGCGCTACAAGAGCCAGCGCCGGGAGGCGATGGCCAAGCTGCTGCTGACCGACCAGAACCTGGCGCGGATCACGGACGTGATCGCCGAGGTGGGGCGGCAGATCGGGAGCCTGCGCCGCCAGGCGGCCAAGGCCATGCGCTACAAGCGGCTGAGCTTCCGCCTGCGGCACCTCAGCCTCGCGCACGGCGGCTGGCAGTGGGAGCAATTGCAGGCGGCCCGGGGCGAACTGGAGGCCGGCGTGGCGGCCCGGCGCGCCGCCGCCGAAGCCAACCACGCGGCGCTGGAGGAAGGCCAGCGCGAGCTGAACGCACTGCGCGCCCGCCGCAGCGACCACAACCAGCGCGTGCAGGAGGCGCAGCAGGGGGTGTTCGACCTGCGCTCGCAGAAGGAGCAGGCGGAGAACCAGGCCGGCGTGGCCGGCATCAAGCAGACGAGCCTGCAGGAGCGCATCCAGGCGAGCCGGGACGACGTGGCCGAGCTCGAGATGCAGTTGCGCGAGGTGGCCGCGCAGGCCGACAGCGGGGCGCAGGACAAGCAGCAGCAGCTCAACCTGCTCGGCAGCTCCGACGCGGTCTTTCAGCAGCGCAATCAGGACCTGCTCATCGTCGAGGGCGAGCTGAGCCGGCGGGACCAGGACCTGCAGCAGGCGAAGTTCGATCTGCTCCAGCGGGAGAGCGCCGCGACGCGCTTCCGCAACGATTGTTCCGGCTACGAGGTCGACGCGCGGACGAGCGGCGTGCGGCACGACGAGCTGGCGGCGCAGCTCGCGGAACTGCGCCAGGCCCAGGCGGCGGCGGCGGCACGCGCGGGCGCGGAGCAAAGCCAACTGGACGCCGCGCGCGCCGAGCAGAGCCGGACGCACAATGAGCTGCAGGCCGCCCAGCACACGCTCGAACAGGCGACGGCCCAGTTCCGGGAGGGCCAGCGGCAGTTGCAGGACCTGGACCGCACGCTGGCCCAGCGCACGGCGCGGCTGCGGCTGCTCCAGCAACTGCACGAAAAGTGGGAAGGC
>JBJKRD010000078.1:0-10733 GCA_046704925.1 Opitutaceae bacterium
CGCTGCCTTCGCTCTTCGGCGCCATGCTCGCCGGCGTCGACTACGTGCTGATGGGCGCCGGAATTCCACGCGCGATCCCGGGGGCCCTGGACCGGCTGGCCGCGGGCCAGACCGCCACCCTGCGCATCGACGTCGACGGCGCCCGCGCCGGGGAGGAGTTCCCGTCGCTGTTCGATCCCGTGGCGTTCGGCGGCGGCCAGGTCTCGCCACCGTTGCGCCGTCCGCACTTCCTCGCGATCGTCTCGTCCGCCACGCTCGCGCAGACGCTCAGCCGAAAATCCAACGGCCGCGTGGACGGTTTCGTGATTGAGGGCAACCTGGCCGGAGGTCACAACGCCCCGCCCCGCGGTCCCCTGCAGCTCAACCCCCGGGGTGAGCCCATCTACGGTCCGCGGGACGCGCCGGATCTGGAGAAGATCCGGGATCTCGGGCTGCCCTTCTGGCTGGCCGGTGCGCAAGCCCGGCCGGAAAGGCTCGCGCAGGCGCTGGCGTCCGGCGCCGCGGGCATCCAAGTCGGCACGGCGTTCGCGTTCTGCGACGAGTCCGGCATCGAGCCCGCCCTGAAACGCACGGTGATCCGGGCCAGCCAGGCCGGCACCGCGCGGGTGTTCACGGATCCCGCCGCGTCGCCCACGGGTTTCCCCTTCAAGATCGTCGAGTTGCCGGGCACGCTCTCGGAGAGCGCCTGCTACGCCGCCCGGAAGCGCATCTGCAACCTCGGCTATCTGCGGCGGCCCTACCGCCAGCCCGACGGCGGCATCAGTTACCGTTGCGCTGCCGAGCCCCTTGACGACTACGTGCGAAAAGGCGGCAACGCGGCCGACACCATCGGGCGCAAATGCCTGTGCAACGGGCTCGCTGCCACGGTGGGCCTGGCGCAATCACGCCACGGGGTGCGCGAACCGGCGTTGGTGACGGCCGGCGATGAAGTCGCGGACCTGGCACGACTCGTTCCTCCCGGCGGCGATCACTACAGCGCGGCCGATGTTCTTGCTTACCTGCGCGGCGGATGCGCGCGTGATGTACCTCAGCGGCGTTCGGCCGGCTCGACGGGCCCGCAGCCGGCGCCGCCAGCCGGGGAAACGGAATTGACGGACTTGGACGGACTTTCCCCGGAACCGGCGATCGCCGGCTCCGAGCTCCGCCCCGCGGAGCCTCAGCGCTCCCGGCCCCGAGCCTGCTCGTAGATCGGCAGCACCTTCGGCATCAGCGATTCGATGTGCGGGATGCGCCCGGCGCCACCTTCAGCAGGCCACTGTACACCCCCACCGACCCGCCGGGCAGGGCGAAGGCGTCCACCTCGTCGGGATCGTCGGACACCACGAACTCCCACCGGGCCGACGGCAGATCGCCGTCCGCGGCGCGGGCGATGGGCTCCCCCACCCGCCGCCCCGGGCATCGAGTGCCAGGGCGGTCGCCACTTTCTGCCGTCCCGTGAGGTCCTGGAATGCGGTCGCGCCGGGCCGGAGTTCCTCGCCGGCGGACACCGGCATGAGCGACCGGCGGCGCCAGACCGGCCGCCCAGGCCGCAACCTGGCGGATCGTCACCCCTCGCCGGCAGGTGGGATGCCCGATGCCCGGCTCCCGGACACCGTGGCCACCTCGCTGTCGGGTCAATGCCGGAAATGCCGCATGCCGGTGAACACCATCGCCATCCCCCGCTCGTCGGCCGCGTTGATTACTTCCTGATCGCGCACGGATCCGCCGGGCTGGATCGCGGCCGTCGCGCCGGCCTCGGCCGCGGCGATCAATCCGTCGGGAAAGGGAAACAGCGCTTCCGAGACCACCACCGAGCCCCGCAGGTCCAGCCCCGCCTCTCCCGCCTTCCACACGGCGATGCGGGAGCTGTCCACCCGCGCCATCTGGCCCGCGCCGATGCCGAGGGTCTGCTCGCCGCGGACGTACACGATGGCGTTCGACTTGACGTGCTTGCACACCTTCCAGCCGAAGTGCATGGCCGCCCACTCCCCGGGCTGCGGCTGGCGCTTGGTCACGACCCTGAAATTCGCCACCTCGCCCAGCGTCCGGTCGCGGTCCTGCACGAGCACGCCGCCCACGACCGAACGCACCTCGCGCAGCGATTCGGCGCCCAGGCCGCCCTTGGCCAGCATCAACCGCAGGTTCTTCTTTTTCCGGAAGACGGCGAGCGCCTCGTCGCTGAACCGCGGAGCGATGATCACCTCGGTGAAGATCTCGGCGATCATCCCGGCCAGTTCGCCGTCGAGCGTCTGGTTGACGACGATGATGCCGCCGTACGGCGCCTGACGGTCGGTGGCTAGGGCGAGCGGCCAGGCGGCGGCGAGCGAATCGGCACTCGCGACCCCGCAGGGGTTGAGGTGCTTGAGGATGGCGACGGTGGGCCGCTCGAACTCACCGATCAGGTGGGTGGCCGAGGTGATGTCGAGGATGTTGTTATAGCTCAGTTCCTTTCCCTGCAGTTGCTCGAAATGGTCGAAGAAGGTGCCGTACAGGGCGGCCTGTTGGTGGGGGTTCTCGCCGTACCGGAGCCCCGAAGCCTTGTGGAAGCTGAGCGAGAGGGTCGCCGGGAAGCCGGCGATCGCGCCCAGGTCCGGCTCGCCCGACGCGCCCTCCAGGTAGGCCGCGATCGCGGCGTCGTAGGCGGCCGTGCGTTGAAAAACCTTCAGCGCCAGTTTCCGCCGCAGGGCCGGCAGCTCCGCCGGCGCCGCCAGGGCGCGGAGGACGGCGTCATAATCCGTCGGGTCGCAGACCACGGTCACGCTCTCATGATTCTTGGCGGCGCTCCGCAGCATCGACGGGCCGCCGATGTCGATGTTCTCGATCGCCTCCTCCTCCGTCGCGCCCGGCCGGGCCACGGTCTGCTCGAAGGGATAGAGGTTGACCACCACGAGGTCGATCAGGGCGATGCCGTTGGCCTCGGCCTCCCGCAGATGCGCGGGCTTGTCGCGCCGGCAGAGCAAACCCCCGTGGATCTTCGGGTGCAGCGTCTTGACGCGCCCCTCCATGATTTCCGGGAAACCGGTGTGGCGGCTGACTTCGGTCACCGGCAGCCCCTGCTCGGCGAGGAGCGGGGCGGTGCCGCCGGTGGAGAGGATGCGGTAGCCGAAGCGGCGGACCAGGGCGGCGGCGAACTCGGCCAACCCGCGTTTGTCGCTCACGGAAAGCAAAGCCAGTTTTTCCATCGCGGGCGAGTATGTGCGGCGCTCCGGGCGCCGCCGCAAGCCCAAAGCCCCTGGACCCCGGCGGTCGCGCGCGGGCGGGCCGCGCCCTTTCCGCGAAATCAAATTCCGCACCCACCCGGCTTGAAAATGCCCCGGTCCTGAGGATGGTTTGGCCTGCGGTTGGTGGATGACCCCATTCCCTTGCTCCCCAGTGGGCCGGGACACCGATCAATCGCCCCGCATGGCGCAATCTTCCACAGAGGTTCCGGGCCTCTCGGCTCACCTGGACCGGTTGGTCCACCATTACGGCGGGCAGTGTCTGCCGGAGGGGAGGCCGCATGCCTTCGTCTATTTCATCACGATCAAGAACCACTCCGACCGCGCCGTGACGCTGCTCGGGCGCAAATGGGTCATCGAACACGCGGACGGCAGCCGGCTGGTGGTGGAGGGCGAGAGGATCGTGGGGGAGACGCCGCGCCTCGCCGCGGGGGAGCACTTTTCGTACAACAGCTACCACGTCACCGGCGGCAACGCCGTCGTGCACGGATCGTTTCACGGCGTCGACGAATTCGGCGCCAAGGTCCATGTGCTCCTGCCGGCCTTCGAGCTGGTGATTCCGACCGAGTGAGGCGAACGCCGGCGGCCGGCCCGGCCGAACCAGGCTTGCAGGCGGCGAGCCCCTGGCTCTTGCTAGGCGCCCGGGATGAAGATCATCGACCTCAACCGCCACGGTGGCATCGGCGCGAATTCCTATTTCGTCCAACTGGGCGACCTGCGGCTGGTGATCGACTGCGGTCTGCATCCCAAGATGGTGGGCCGCCGGGCCATGCCCGATTTCAGTCCGTTGCGCGGCGTCAACCTGGACCTCATCATTATCACCCACTGCCATCTGGACCACATCGGCAGCCTGCCGGTGCTGCTGCGCGAACAGCCGCGGGCGCCGGTGATCATGACCCAGCCGAGCCGCATGCTGATCGAGCGCATGCTGCACAACTCGGCCAGCGTGATGGAGCGCGAGCGCGCCGAGGACAATGTGGCCGACTATCCCCTCTTCACCCACGACGAGGTCGACCGGTGCGCCGCCCGCATGGTCGGGCTGCCCTACGGGCACGCGAAAAAATTCCGCGGGATGCGGGATGACATCGAGATCATCTTCCACCAGGCGGGGCATGTGGCGGGCGCCGCCGGCGTCGAGATCCATCACCGCCAGCGCAAGCTGTTCTTCACCGGCGACGTCCAGTTTGACGCCCAGCGCACCTGCCCGGCGGCCCGCTTTCCCGTCGACCGTTTCGACACGCTGGTCACCGAAACCACCCGTGGCGACACCGAACGGCCGGCGGGCAAGGAACGGGTGCACGAGATCGCGCGGCTGATCGCCACGATCAACGAGACGATCAAGCGCGGCGGTTCGATGCTGATCCCGACCTTTGCGCTCGGCCGCATGCAGGAGATTCTCGCGGTGGTCCACGACGCGCGGAAGTTTGGCCGCCTCGTCGAATGCCCCATCTTCGCCTCCGGGCTCGGCGTCGACCTGTGCGACTACTACGACGACATCGCCCGCAAGACGAAGCAGGTCAATTTCTCGCGCCAGATCCTCAAGGAGCTGAAGGTGCGGCCGCTGCCGCGCAAGCTCAAGCCCGGCACCGTGCCCGAGCCGAGTGCCCTCTACATCGTCAGCAGCGGCATGGTGGTGGAGCGCACGCCGTCCTACATCCTCGCGGCGGGGCTGGCCGGCCAGGCGCGCAACACCCTGGGGTTTGTGGGCTATTGCGATCCCGACACGCCCGGCGGGCAGCTCCTTGCGGCCAAGCTGGACGACCCGTTCCTCTTCGACACGATCGACGTTCGGCTGAAACTGAAGGCGCACATTGCCCGTTTCGAGCTGACGGGTCACGCCGATCGCGACGAATTGGTGGACTTTGCGCACCAATGCCGCCCGCGGGCCATCGTGCTCACCCACGGCGACCCGCCGGCGCGGGCCTGGATGGCCAAGGCGCTCGCGGCGCGGCTCCCGAAGGCGAAGATCCTCGATCCGGTGCCGTTGAAGCCGTACGAGGTGTAGGCGTCGGCGTCGCTTCAGTCGGCCCCTTGCAGCGGGAAGCTGGCTTGGTCGCGCACCTTGGATCCGTCGTAGGTGCTCAAGGTGAGCGCCGTGATGCGGCCCGCCACCGCTCGCGGTCGGCCGTTCCACTCGACCGCCACCTTCTGCAAAGAGGCGGGATCCTTGCCCGTCCCGATTCCGATGTGCGGCACGAACGGAAGGTCCAGGCGAAGGTGCGGCGCCATCAGACCGGTGTACAACTCGTCATGCAGACGGCAGATTGACGAGGATCCCTCGTCGGGAACCAGGAAGAGGTAATAGTTGTCGGTCAGCCGGTCGGCGTGGAGATGCAGGTAGCGACAGACAAAAGGAATGACCGGCCATTTCCGCGCCACGGCGGCAAGGTGCGTCTTGAGCGAGGCCGCCTCGACCCCCGCGACCGGGAAGATCATCGTCCAGTGGGCCGCCACGACGCCCACCATGGCGCGGTCATGCACCTGGCGAAACTCCTCGATGAACCGGGCGTCATCGGGAGTCAGACACGGATAAGCAAGCGAGACAAAAGCCATGGAAGTGCATTCCGCCGTCGGGGTGTTGGCCCCGCAGGCCAGAGACTCGATTCTCCGCCCCGCAGGGCCGGGGGTCGCCGCCGGAACGTGGCCGGACCGGAAGAAGGTAGAAGAGGAGTGTCCAAGTCATATGCCAAGCCGGCCGGGAAGCCAACGATTTCCTCGCCGGGAACCGGGAGATCCGCCCGCGCCCTATGCCGGCAGCAGGGCCTGCAGCCGGGCGCACACCGCGGCGTTGCCCGCGACATAATGGATCCGCGGCGCCGCCAGGTCGAACTCCCGCAGGGGAAAGGGCCGGTGGCGCAGATACCGGACCTGCGCCCCGCCCCCGAGGGCGATGGCGTGCGCCGCGGCGATGTCCCAGACGCGCACGTTCGTGTCCACCACTCCGTCCATCAACCCGATGCCGACGTAGGCGAGGTGCAGCGTGCTGCTGCCCAAGCCGCGGATCTTGAACTGGCGGAGCACCGGCGCCACGGCGGGCGCCAGCGTCGCGTCGACGGGACTGTGCATGCCGATGAGCGATTCGGGCCGAGGCTTTTCCCGTTTGGCCCGTGCCGGCCGCCGCTCGTCAAAAGCTCCGAGGCCCGGTCCGCCGTGGAGCAGGCGCCGGCGGGCCATGTCGTAGACCACCCCGTAGACCGGGACGCCGTTTTCGAGCAGGGCCAGCGAGATGGCGCAAAATGGGATGCCCGCGGCGTAGTTGTTGGTGCCGTCGATCGGATCCAGCACCCAACTGAACCGACTGCGCACCGCGACCGGCCGGCCCGGCGTCCCCGACTCTTCGCTGAACACCTGGTCGGCGGGAAAAGTGGTGCACAGGGCGGCGAGGATGCCGTCCGAGATCGCCAAATCGGCGGCGGTCACCCGCGTGCCGTCGTGTTTCCACCGGCTTTTCGTACGTTGAAACTGCCGGTGCAGCCGGCCGACCTGCGCGCGGACCGCGCGCCGGGCCGCCCGGATGCGGCGTTGGAGTTCGGGATTCATCTTCTGAGCAAGAAGGCACTGCGAGCCGTCTTCCGGCAACACGATTGCGCGGGAAACCGCGGCGGCGAGCCGACGGCCCTCGTAGCCGAAGCCGGAAGGCTTTGGCCGGCCGGCAAAAGTGATCCGTCTGTCCGCCGCCCCGAGGCTTGCCACTCCGGCGGCGGTGCGTCTCCCTGAACTCAAAACCTCCGCTCATGCGCCCCACCCGCCCCGTCGTCGCCATCACCGTGGTCGCAGTTCTGCTTGCCGCCCTCCCGCTGGTCGCCCAGGACAACGCCGGCTGCAATTGCGGCGATCCGGTGATCCTGGTGACAGGAGACATAGGTTTCCACCAGTTGCCGGCGGGAATCACGGTGGAAGGAGCCGACCACCCGGCCGATTACGCCGTCCAAGCCAGCGGACCGAGTCTGACCGCGATCGCTCCCGATCTCAAACCGGGCCGCTACACGGTGGAAATCGAGCTGGCCGAGGTGATCTACACCGCCCGCAACGAGCGGCTGATGGACGTCACTTTTGGCCGCACGGTCCTGGCCCGGGATTACGACATCATGAAGCGGTCGGGCGGTTTCGCCCAGGCGTGCCGGATCGAGGCGGCCGTCGACTATCCCGAACACGCGCCGGAGCGCGCCTTCGTCCTCCGGCTCGAGGGACGGCGAAACGACGCGGTCTTCAACGCCATCCGCATCAGGGATGCCGCCGGCAAGGTCGTGGCCGCGATCACGGCCGCCGACCTGCTCGCGCAGGAACCGGCCGACGCCTGGCGGATTCCCGAGGTCAAGACGCCGCCGATCTACCGCGATCCCACCCAGCCGATGGATGCGCGGATCGACGACTTGATCCGGCGCATGTCGCTGCGCGAAAAGGTGGCCCAGATGCTCAACGCCGCCCCGGCGATCCCGCGCCTCGGAGTGCCCGCGTACAATTATTGGAATGAGTGTCTGCACGGGGTGGCGCGGGCGGGCGTCGCCACGGTGTTCCCGCAGGCCATCGGGATGGCCGCCATGTGGGACGCGCCGCTCCTGCACGAGATCGCCGGCGCCATCGGCATCGAGGCGCGCGCGAAACACAACCGGGCCCTCCGGAGGAAGGAGGACCTCCAGTATCACGGACTCACGTTCTGGACCCCCAACATCAACCTGTTCCGCGATCCGCGCTGGGGGCGCGGCCAGGAGACGTACGGCGAGGATCCCTTCCTGACCAGCGGCCTGGCGGTGGCGTTCATCACGGGGTTGCAGGGGGACGATCCCCGCTATGTGAAGGCGCTGGCCTGCGCCAAGCACTTCGCGGTGCACAGCGGCCCCGAACCCCTGCGCCACACGTTCAACGCCGCGCCCTCGGAACAGGACCTCTACGACACCTACCTGCCCCAGTTTGAGGCGGCGGTGCGCGAGGGCCACGTGGGGGCGGTCATGAGCGCCTACAACTGCCTGTACGGCAAGTCCGCGACCGCCAGCCCGTTCCTGCTGACCGACCTGCTGCGACAGCGTTGGGGGTTCACGGGCCAGGTGGTATCGGATTGCGACGCGGTGAGCGACATCTGGATGACGCACAAGCTGGTTGCCACGCCCGCCGAAGCCGCGGCCCTGGCCGTGAAGGCGGGTTGCGACCTCAACTGCGGCAGCCAGTATTATTCCCTGACGCAGGCGGTGAAGCAGGGTCTCCTGACCGAAGCCGACATCGACCGCGCCCTGCACGACGTGCTCACGGCGCGCTTCCGCCTCGGGATGTTCGATCCGCCGGACCTGGTCCCCTATTCCAGGATTCCGTTTTCCGAGGTCGATTCGGCCGCGCACGCCGCGCTCGCGCTCGAGGCCGCCGAGGAATCGATCGTGCTCCTGAAGAACACCGGCATCCTGCCTTTGGACCGCGGTGCGCTCAAACGCCTGGCGGTGATCGGCGACAACGCCGATTCGGTGCGCATGCTGCTCGGCAACTACAACGGCACGCCGTCGCACCCGGTGACGATCCTGCAGGGCATCACCGACCTCGCCGGCGCCGGGGTGAAGGTCGAATTCGCGCGCGGCTGCCCGCTGGCCCTGCATCCGGGCGAGACTTACGGCCCGGACGCGCCGGATTTCCAACAGGCTCTCGAAATCGCGCGCGGGGCCGACGCGATCATCTATGTGGGCGGCATCAGTCCGCGCCTTGAGGGCGAGGAGATGCGGGTGGACTACGAGGGTTTCAACGGCGGCGACCGCACCCGCATCGAGCTGCCCGACCCGCAGGTCGAACTGCTAAAAGCTCTCGTGGGGACCGGGCGGCCGGTCATCTATGTCAATTGCAGCGGCAGCGCGGTGGCCATGCCGTGGGTGGCCGATCACGTGCCGGCGATCGTGCAGGCCTGGTACCCCGGCGAGGCGGGCGGCACCGCCGTGGCCCGGGTGCTGTTTGGTGACTGCAACCCCTCCGGTCGGCTGCCGGTCACCTTCTACCGGGCAACGACCGACCTCCCGCCGTTCACCGATTATGCGATGGCCAACCGGACGTACCGGTTCTTCGCGGGCTCGCCGCTGTTCGCCTTCGGCCGCGGCTTGAGCTACACGGCCTTTCAGTTTGGCGCGGTCCACGCGAAAGCCGCGACGATCGCGAACGACGGGGACATCCTGCTGCGCCTGGAGATCACCAACACGGGCGGACGCGACGGGGCCGAGGTGGTCCAGGTCTACGGCCACCGCGTGGGCGAGACCAATCCGCACCTGCCGCGCGAACAGCTTTGCGCGTTTCAGCGGGTGGAGGTTCCCCGGGGGCGGAGCGTCGACGTCAACCTGACCATCCCGACGAAGACCCTGCGCCACTGGGACGAGAAAACGCAGGCGTACGTGGTGGACCCGGGCGAATACGAATTGCAGGTCGGGGCCGCCTCCGACGACATCCGCCAGACGGCAACGGTACACATCGCGCCGGCCGGGTAGATTTCAGATTTCGTACCGCGGCAATTCGTCGAGGAGAATGTGGCGGACAATCGCCCGTAGGGCTGCCGCTTGGCCTGCCCGCCGAAGCCTGTGGCGAAGGCTGGGTCGGCGGCCGAAATCACCAAATAATGCGGCCGGGACGGCGCCGGGCCCTCCACGGATCGGGCTCCATCGAACTGGGAGGCGGAGCTCCAGCTGAGCCCGAATTGTGACACACGGGCCGGCCTCGCCGCTGCGCCGGGGCAGACGGAAGTCACTGGCAGCCCGTGAGGCGAACCTCCCGGCGAGGCGCATCTCCCTCGTGAAATCGAACCGGAGGACGGATCGGCCCGGACGGCGCCGGGCCCTCCCCGGATATTGCCCAGGCGCCTCTACTCGTAATCGTAGAGCTTGGGATCGCGCACCGGCGGACCGCGGCGCATTTTGAACCGGTGCTTGGGTTCCTTGGGCTCGCCGCCGGCCTTGGCTTCGCCGCCCATGGGTCCGGCGCCGTAGGGATCGTCGGGATCGCCGCCGGCTTCGTCGCCAAAGGCGTCGCCCATCTGTTCCTCCAGTTTGTCGGGGTCGGCACCCTCCTCCAGCTTCCGCACGACCTCCTCCATCTCGCCGTCGAGCTTCTCGCCGGTGAGCTCGCTCATGCGCCGCATCATCCGGCCCATGGCGCGGGGATCGTTTTCGTCGACGTTGCCGAATTCCCCCTCCATGGCGTCCATGGCCGCTTCCATGCGGGCGTCCTCGGCGGCCTCGGCCCCGGTTTCCGGGCCGGATCCTTCCCCGCCCTCCGGCTTGGCGCCCTGGCCGGCCTTGCGGGTGCGCCCGCTCACGGCAAACGGCGAGATGAGTTTCACCAGGCGGAACGCGGGGTTGTCCGGGCATGTGGGCACCGTCTGGCCCTGCGCGAGGGTCTTCGCGTAGAACGAGTAGATCTTGTGGTTGTCGGGACAGTAGTACTCGTAGATCGGCATGGCAGGGAGCGCGGGCTGACACTATCGCAGGCACGCCAAATCAAAATAATCCGGGCGGCGTGGCAAGCGTGCTGCCGAAATCCGGGCGAGATTTTCGGAGGTCGGCAGCACGCTTGCCA
>JBJKRD010000079.1:0-2826 GCA_046704925.1 Opitutaceae bacterium
GCCAGGGACAGGTCACCGTGGTCCCCTCGATGGTTCCTTCGGCGAGCGGGCCGCCGTCGTGGGGGCAGGCGTCGTCGAGCGCATAGAACCGTCCCCCCACGTTGAAGACGGCCAGCCGCCGGTCGGCGACGGCGAAGGCGCCGGCGCGGCCGGGCGGCAAGGCGGCGACGGGGGCGACTGTGTGGCGATGAGGCATGGCGCGGCCGATCCGGGGTTTCGGCCGCAAACATGCGCGCGCGGAGCGCCGGGTCAAATCGCGGGACGCCTTGGAGTCGGAGCCGTCCAGCTCGCAAACGGGCGGGCTTCGGCGGGCGCCGGGCCCGCCAGAGGTCCCACGTTCCGCGACGTCAACGATGACACCGGCCCCCCGTCAGTGCCGGTCCAGGCGCCAGAACAACCACAGGCCCGCGGCCACAAACAGCAGGTTGGGCAGCCAGAGCAGCAGGTCCGGCCGCAGGTCGGGGCGGTCGGAGAGCCAGCCGATCACGACGGTGCAGAAATAATAGGCCATGGCCATCGCCAGCGCGATCCCCAGGTTGGCCGAGGTCTCGCGTCGGGAGACCCGGATGCCGAGCGGCACGCCGACCAGCGCAAAGGCGAACGCCGCGAACGCCGTGGTGAACTTGTCCTGGATCACCATCTGCACCTTCATCCGCTCCAGCGCCTCCTGGTGCGGATCGGCGCCCGGCACCGGCCGCTGCCACTTTCGCAATTCGGCCCGCAATTGCGGCCAGGTGTACCACTCCAGTTTGCGGTGCACCATCGCCGCCCCGAACAGATGCCGGAGCGAGAGCGCCAGCGTCAGGTGTCCGAACACCATGTAGGCCGGCGGCGTCTGGAAACTCTCCGGATTCTTCTGGTCCCGCGCCTCCGCCTGGCCCTGCGCGAGGTTGAGCGTAAGCTCGCCCGTCGCCTCTGTGAACGCAACGCTGCCCGCGTCGGCGTGGACGAAATTCTTCACCCGGCCCTGCGGGCCGAGCTCCCACAACCAGACGTCCTTCATCGTGTTCCCGCGCCGCTCCCCGATATAGAGCACCTTGCCCGGAAAATCCCGGATGAAGGTGCGCGGCACGATGAAGCTCAGGGGATTGGCGCGCACCGCGTTGGCCAGCTCGGTGTGATACACGACCCGCGCCCAGGGCAGGAACTGGAAGTTGAACGCCAGGCCCAGGATGACGCCCAGTCCCCCCAGCAGCAGGATCGGGCGCGCCAGCCATGGCAGGCTCAGGCCCGCCGCCCGGATGGCGGTCACCTCGTGGTCGGCCGACATGCGGCCGAGCACCAGCAGGACGCCGGTCAGCACGCCGATCGGCAGGGCGTAGGCGGTGACAAACGGGATCAGCAGCAGCACCAACTCCGCGAACATGTCGAACGGCAGCTGGCCGGCGACCAGGTAACCCAGGAGGTCCTTGACGGCGTTGCCCACCATCAGGATGAACGCGAACAGGCCCACCGCGACGACGCAGGCAAAAAGGACGCTCTTGAAGATCTGCCGCTGCAACCGGCCCATTGCCCGGTCAGTTAAGCAGGAGAATCCGCGAGCGCACGAAGGAAATGGCGACCGGCGTCGCACCTTTGACTTCCGGGCGCGCTTGGTGTTCTTCGTTCCCTGGTGAAGCACACCCCCGACCGCCCGCCGATTCATGGCGAGACCCTCGCGTCGCTTGCCGACCGGCTCGCCGCCGTCGGCGAGCCGGCCTACCGCGCCCGGCAGATCCTCGCCTGGGTCCACCAGAAGCGCGCGGCGGACTGGGAGCAGATGACGAACCTGCCCAAGCAGCTCCGCGCCTGGCTGGCCGCCACCTTCGACTTCACGCCCTCGACGCTGCTCTTCAACCGCCAGTCAGCCGACGTTACCGACAAGCTGCTGCTGGAGCTGCGCGACCGGTCGCTCATCGAGACGGTCATCATCCGCGCCCCCCAGGAGGGCGTCGGCCTCGACCATTCGCGCAAGACCATCTGCATCTCCACCCAGGTGGGTTGCGCCATGGGCTGTCGGTTCTGCGCGTCGGGACTCGCGGGGCTCAAGCGCCACCTCTCCGCCGGCGAGATCGTCCACCAGCTCCTTCAGGTCTGCCGCCGTGAGGACGCCCGCACCCCGCGCGCCCGCGCCGAGCTGGCGTCGTTCGACAACATCGTGGTCATGGGCATGGGCGAGCCGCTGCACAATTACGACGCCCTGCTGCGGGCGCTGACCATCGTCAACGCGGACTGGGGCCTGGGTTTCGGGGCGCGCCGGATCACGATCTCGACCAGCGGGCTGGTGCCGCAGATCCGGCGCCTGGCCGACGAGGGGCTCGGCTTCCGTCTTGCGGTGAGCCTGCACGGGGCGACCAACGCGGTGCGCGACCAGATCATGCCGGTCAATCGCCGCTGGCCGCTGGAGGAGTTGCTGCCGGCGGTGAAGCAGTTCACCGAACGCCACGGCCGCATGGTCACCCTCGAGTTCATTCTCATCGAGGACGTGAACGACGCGCCCGAGCAGGCGGACCGCCTCCGGGCCATCGCGCTCGACCTGCATGCCCACGTGAACCTGATCCCCTACAACCACGTCGAGGGCCTGGCGTGGCGCCGGCCGGGCCTCGCGCGCCAGGAGAAATTCGCCCGGGCCCTGCGGGCGCACGGCGTCTCCACGACGCTGCGGCGGGAGAAGGGCCACGACATCGACGCCGCCTGCGGCCAGTTGCGCCTCCGCACCGAAACCGAGTGGGCGGCGGCGCGGTAGGCCCGATCGGAATCGCGCCACCGGGCGGCCGTGGGCCCGGCGGACGCCGAAGGGCGCTTCCTCCGCAGGGACGACCGCCGAGGTTCACCCCCGTCGGGCCG
>JBJKRD010000080.1:0-7932 GCA_046704925.1 Opitutaceae bacterium
GGCTGGGGGTGGCGTGGGCCGCGATCCGCACGATCAATCACTACACCGCCCGGCTGCTGCCGAGCCGGCTGCCGTTCGCCCTCGACGGCCGGATGCTCGGCCTGACGGCGCTGGCGGCGGTCGGGCTGGCGCTGTTCATCGGCCTGCTGCCGGTCCTGCACGTGCTGGGCTCGAACCTCCACGGCCGGCTGCAGAGCCAGAGCCGCGGCGCCTCGTCGGGCCGGGGGGTGCGGACGCTGAGCGGTGTGCTCGTCGCCGTGCAGGTCGGGTTTGCCCTGATCCTGCTGACCGGCGCCGGCCTGCTGATCCACAGCTTTGCCCGCGCGCTCGCGGTGCCGTCCGGCATCGATCCCAGCCAGGTGGTGGTCGCCCGCATCGCGTTCACCGGCGACTACCGCCAGGGCGACCGCATGGCCCAGTTCGAGGACCGCCTGCTGACGACCCTGCGCGAGGTCCCCGGCTTCACCGCGGTGAGCCTCGGGAGCGCGACGCCGTTCCAGGGGGGCCTGCCCATCCTCGCCTTCACCCTGCGCGACTACACGCTGGCCGCCGGCGCGCCGCAGCCCGGCGCCTACATCGTCCGCGCCACGCCGGACTACCTGCGGGTGCTGCACGTCCCGCTGCTCGAGGGACGGTGGTTCAACGAGAACGACACGGCGAAGAGCCGCCAGGTCCTGGTCGTGGACGAGAACTTTGCCCGGCGCTATTTCCCGAACGGCAGCGCCGTCGGCAAGGGCCTGACCTTCGGCGCGCCGCCCGCCCGCCCCGAAGACTGGCCCGAAATCGTCGGCGTGGTCGGCAACGTCCGCCACCTCGGGGTCGAGGAGCAAAGCGGTAATCCCTTCCTCTACCGGCCCCTGACCCAGCTCCGGGCGGACGCGATCACGATCCTGGTGCGCACCCCGCGGCCGGCCGCCGAGGTGGTCGCGCTGCTGCGCGACAAGCTGCGCACCCTTGATCCGGCGCTGCCGCTGTTCGACGCCGGGCCCCTGGCCTCGGTCGTCGGCGCGTCGTTCGACGGACGCCGGGCGGTGATGCTGGTGCTCGGCAGCTTTGCCGTGCTGGCGCTGCTGCTGGCGGCGGTCGGCATCTACGGCGTGCTGGCCTACGACGTTTCCCAACGCACGCGCGAAATCGGCGTCCGCGGAGCGATCGGCGCCACCCGCGGCCAGATTGTCGGGCTGGTGCTGCGGCAGGGGTTGTGGAAGGCGGGCTTCGGCCTCGTCGGCGGGCTCGCCGGGGCGCTCGCGCTCAGCCGCCTGATGACCAGCCTTCTGTTCGACCTGAAGCCGACCGATCCCGCCGCCTACGTGGCCGTCTCCCTCCTGCTGCTGGGCGTGGCCCTGCTGGCCAGCTACCTCCCGGCCCGCCGCGCCGCCCGCATCGATCCGCTGATCGCCCTGCGGGTGGAGTAGACGCCGGCCGACGGTGGCATCCGGCGGCTGACCCGGCGCGAGCGCGGCCTTGGCTTTCACGGCATAACGATTGGCTTGTTCAGTTTTGTTATTTGGAAAATCTCGCGCTCTCCTCCAGAGGGGCCTCCGCTGATCCATCGCTGGGTCTTCGCGTCTTGATCGTCCGCGGCCAGCGCGTCGTGCTCGATGCGGACCTGGCGCACCTTTATCGGGTAACCACGATGGCGTTGAATCAGGCGGTCAAACGCAACGCTCGCAGATTTCCCAAAGATTTCTCGTTTCAACTTTGCCGACTAGAGTTTGGGCATTTGATATCACAAATTGTGATATCGAACAAAGGTCGTGGTGGTCGTCGCAAACTGCCTTGGGCCTATACGGAGCACGGTGCGATCATGGCCGCCATGCTTTTGCGCAGCGAGCGGGCCGCGGCCATGAGTGTCTGCGTGGTTCGCGCGTTTATCCGGATGCACGAGGAACTCGCCACCAGCGCCGCGATCCTGCGAAGACTCGCTGAGATCGACCGGAAACTGCTGGTTCACGACGTCGTGCTCCGCGACATCTACGAAAAACTGCGACCGTTCCTGCGCCCGCCCCGGGACCCGCCGCGCAAGGAGATCGGGTTTCACACCGGCCTGAAGCAGGCGTGATCCCCGGGGTCGCTGCCGCGCCGGGCGACCGGGCCCGATTCACGCCAGGTGGAAGACCTCGGTCAGCTCCTGGGACACCGGGCTGTGGTCCGGATTGCTCGGCATCACCTCCCGCATGTGCTTCCACCAGCGCTGGCAGACCTCGGTGCGGGCGACGGCATTCCAGCGCTCCTCACTCTCGATCTCCACGTAGCCGAAGAGCTGGCGCGTCGCGGGGTCGAGAAAGATGGAGTAGTTGTGGGCGCCGTGCGCCTGGAGCGTGGCGGCGAGTTCGGCCCAGATGGGCTGGTGGCGGCGGGCGTACTCCTTTTCCTGCCCGGCGTTGACCGACATGACGAAGGCTTTGCGGATCATGGTCGAAGGGGAACTGCGGATGAAGGTTCTTGGCTCCACGAATCCACGCGAACGGGCACGAAGTCGAGACCGTCGGATTGTTTTTCGTGGCTATTCGTGTGCATTCGTGGGCAGTCAGTTTCCATCCGGCGATGGTGGCGAAGCCGCGCAAGAGGCCCGGTATCCGGGATGGAATCAGCCGCCGGCGATCAGGCGCAGCAGGTACCAGAACAGCACGATGATCGCGGTGGTGACGCCCAGGCAGGCGAGGAAACCGATGGTGTCCACTTTGTCCCATTTCGTCCACTCCCACGAGGATTGGGGGAAGAGCTTGGTGTGGTCGAACCGGTGCGGGTTGCGCCGGGTCTCCTCCATTCCCGCCGTTTCGAGCTCGGGCGTGGCGCCGACCGGGGTCTTCATCTTGCCGAAGAACCAGTCGACCTTTTCCCGTTCGGGCGGGCGGGTGACGAGGCTGACGAGGATGAGGACGATGAACGGGAAAAAGCCGTCGAAGAAGAACTGGACCGACTGCAGGTCGCGCCCGGTCATGTGCGTGAGGTTCAGGCCGCACTTGCCGAGCACCCAGGCCTCGAGATTGAACCGGCCGGTGCCGACGAGCGGGCTGTGGACGTCGTCGGGATCGACGTGCAGGACGTTGTCGTAGTAGGTCGGCACCGGCTTGACGCCCGCGGTGGTGGGCTGGGTCATGGTGATCAGCGCCGGATCCCGGCTCAACGCCGGGACGTACTGGATGAAATACGGCGCCACGATGAACACCAGCGTCTGCAGGCCGACGCACCACCAGACCGCCGTCCGCGTCAGCTTCCGCCAGAAGAACATCAGCACCACCGCCGCGCCCCACGGCACGTTGACGGTCAGTTGCAGCCGGATGAACGCGACGATGTCGTGCATCGTCATCGCCACCAGCATTCCCAGAATGAGGATGACGGCGATGGCGTAGCGGCCGACCTTGACGCCGTGCTTGTCGGAACGGCCCGGCGCCAGGTACGCATACACGTTGCGGACCAGCAGCGCCGAGGAGGCCATGGAGTTCGTCGCGATATTGGACATCATGGCGGCGAGCAGGCCCGCCAGCATGAGGCCGAACAGCCCGGGCGCCAGCAGACGTCGCGAGAGCTGACCCCAGAGCAGGTCGGGATCGGCGAGCCGGGCCTCCCCGAAATAAAGGCCCAGGCCGATCAACCCGACAAAGGTCCACATCATGATCATGATGCGCTTGGCATAGGTGCCGGACACGGCGCCGAAGCGGGCGGCGTATTCGTTCTTGGCCGAGCCGCTGACGCCCATGTTGCCGATGATGCCGTTGATCTGGATGATGCTCACCAGCAGGATGGCGAGAAGCGCGTACCAGCTCACGGCCTCGGTGCCGGGCGCGCCGATCAACTGCAGCATCTCCCGCGGCACGTGCTCGCGCATCGGCACGACGCCGCCAAGCGCGGCGAAGCCGAAAGGTATCAGGATGATGGAAAACGTCAGGATCAGCAGCCCCTGGAGGATCTCGTTGCGCGCCGTGCCGGTCATGCCGCCCACCCAGAGATAGAGGCTCACGATGAGGGTGAAGCCGACGTAGAACATCCACGGCTTGATGTACGAGACGTAGGAATGGAGCTGCTTGTTGCGGTAGAGGCCGTCGAGCCGCGTCAAGTCGTCGTTCTGCGCGCGCGCGAGCGTGGTGGTCTTGGCGAGCTGCTGCAGATCCCGGTACTGGTGGTATTCCTGGACCTCGTGGCGCTCGGCCACCGTCCAGGCCGACTCGGGCTTGGGCAGCAGCGAGGCGGTGACGCTGTAGCCCACGAGGTTGCCCCAGCCGATGAAAAGGACCACGTAGGCGACCTGGTAGAGCGCGTAGATCTTGGCGAGGTTGTGGCTGCTCAGGCGCTCCTCGTAGAGCTCGGCGACCGTCACCAGACGCACCCGGCGAAACCACATGTTCATGAACCAGTAGTAGGGGTTCATGAAGATCGTCTGGAACGCGAGCCACACGCCCGAGGCGCCCTGTTGGTAGACCAGGGTCGCGGTGCTCACGGCGCCGTTCGCGTCGGTCGCGTTGCCGAAATTCAGGAAGAACTGGTAGAGCTTGCCGAGCTTGCGGCCCGCGAGAAAAAAGCCCTCCTGGCTGTGGGTCGTGTGCGACGACCGCTTGGCCATGTAGAGGATCACGCCGAGGTAGGCGGCGATGACCAGCATGTCGATGACGTGGATTCCGCTCATGTTAACCTTGGATTGGCCCGGGCCCGGTCGCCGCCGGCGGCTGCGGCCGGAGACTCATCGCGGACGGGGTTCTCACGGGTGGGACGGTGACCTTGGCTCCGGTGGGGTGCGACTCCAGCTTTCTGGCGGACGCCATTCAGTCGGCACCATCGCGCCGAATCGATCACATATTTCGCGAAAGGATCACTGGGGTGGGGGGCGGTCGCGGCCCCGGGGTGAAGTGGACGGCCAATCCTGAATCAGGGCTTGCCAACGGCGGCGATCCACCAAGCATCTGACAGTAAGAGCCCATGCGCCCCACCCCATCCCTGCGGGAGCTTGCCCGCTCGCTCGGGCTTTCCCACACGACGGTCTCCGAGGCGTTGCGTGCCAGCCCGCGGGTCAAGGCGGAAACCCGCGAACGGGTGCTCAAGGCTGCGCACGATCTCGGTTACCGCCACAATCCCCTGGCGGGCGCCCTCATGTCGGAGATGCGGCGATCGCGTTCCGGCACGTTTCGCGGCGTCCTGGCGGTGATCGACCTCGACAGCCCGGAGAAACGACCCGCCGCCAACGCGCCGTGGCACAGCGAGCTGACGCGCGGGGCCAGCGAACGCGCGCTGGAGCTGGGTTTCAAGATCGAGCCGTTTGTCATGGGGCGCAACGACCTCTCGCTCACCCGTCTCGATTCGATCCTGAAATCCCGCGGCATTCACGGCGTGCTCCTGCTGCCGGTCAGCGAGGATCCCGACCTGACCCAACTGGACTGGACGACCTACGCCGGCGTCTACGCCGACTACATCATCGAGCACCCCGGCCTGCACTCGGTCTGCTCCGATCATTACCGGTCGATGGTCACCACGCTGCCGCGGCTGCATGCCCTCGGGTACCGCCGGGCGGGACTGGTGCTCAACCGCCACCACGACGAACGGCTGCTCCATCGCTGGGAGGCGGCGTTTCGGGTGTATTATTACCACCACCATGATGCCACGGCGGTGCCCCCGCTGGTGATCCCGGAGATCACCCGTCCGGAGTTCACCCGCTGGTTCAACACGAACAAGCCCGACGTGGTGCTCTGCCACCGCGCCGAAGTCATCGAATGGATGGAAGCCTGCGGGGCGCACGTTCCCGCGACCCACGGCTTCTTCTGCCTCAACGTGATCATGAACGTGGTCCCCTGCGCCGGCCTGGACCTGCAGCCGTGGCTGCTCGGCGTGCGCGGGGTCGAGTTGCTGATCGCGCAAATCCACCGCAACGAATACGGCGTGCCGGAGATGCCTTCGACCACGATGATCCCCGCGGTCTGGGTCGACGGGCCCACGCTGCGCCATTGAACGGCCGCGCGCCGGACGCGCGGGCCAAGCCCGGCGTGAACGCCGCATCACCGGCCCTCCTATGAAGATCCACACTCCCCGCCGCCACCCGTCGTGGGCCGCCCTGCTCGTTGCCGCGCTCCTTGCCCTGCCGGTGGCCGGCCGCGCCGCCGACGTCGCACCGACGGCTCCGCCGACCGAGACGCAGCGGCTCGCCTGGTTTCACGAAGCCAAGTTCGGCCTTTTCATCCACTGGGGCCTCTACTCCATCCCCGCCGGCGTCTGGGACGGGCGCCCCGTGCCGGGCATCGGCGAGTGGATCATGAACCACGCCCGGATCCCGGTGAAGGAATACGAGCGGCTCGCCGGCGGCTTCGACCCGATCAAGTTCGACGCCGACGCCTGGGTGAAACTCGCCCAGGACGCCGGCATGAAATACCTGGTCATCACCGCCAAGCACCACGACGGCTTCGCGCTCTTCAAATCGGCGGTGAGCCCCTACAATGTCCACGACGCCACTCCGTTCCACCGCGACATCCTGAAGGAGCTTGCCGCCGCCTGCGCCCGGCGCGGCCTGCGCCTCGGGTTCTACTATTCCCAGGCGCAGGACTGGCATGAGCCCAACGGCGCCGGCAACACCTGGGACTTCGGTCCCGACGACAAGAAAGACTTCGACCAATACCTGCGCGCCAAGGCTGAGCCGCAGGTGCGCGAGCTGCTCACCCACTACGGGCCGGTGTGCCTCATCTGGTTCGACACCCCGCGCATGATGACGGTCGGCGACCGTGCGCAGCGCTTCGTCGATATCGTCCGCTCCCTCCAGCCCGCCTGCCTGATCGACGGCCGGCTCGGCACCGCCGGCGATTACCAGAGCACCGGCGACAACGCCATCCCCGGCCGGGTGATGCCCGGCGCCTGGGAGGTCCCGGCGACGATCAATCACACCTGGGGCTACAAGCTGGACGACGACGATTGGAAATCGCCCGGCGACCTCATCTTCAAGCTGTGCGACATCGTCAGCAAGGGCGGCAACTACCTCCTCAATGTCGGCCCGACCTCCCAGGGAGTCATTCCGGAGCGCTGCCAGGCGATCCTGCGGGACGTCGGCCGCTGGCTGCGGGTGAACGGCGACGCGATCTACGGCACCGGACCCACGCCCTTCGGCGAGGAGCTGGGCGACGAGGCCGCGCACCTGCGCGACCCCAAAGGCCAGCCGCTCTTCCTGGCCCGCACCGACTGGCGTTGCACCACCAAGCCCGGACGCCTCTATTTCATTCTCTTCCGCTGGTACCACAATTTCCCGCTGCCCAAGTTCAAGAATCCGATCACCCGCGCCACGCTGCTGACCGCGACCGGCCCGGAGGAACTCAAGCTCGGGGCCGCGGCCGACGGCGCGACCACGATCGACCTGCCATCCCTCCAGCCCAACCCGATCGCCAACGTGATCGAAGTCGAAATCGAAGGCGCCACGATCCAGCGTTGACGATCCGGCGGCGGCCCGGCCCTTCCCATGGACGCCATTTTCGCGGACAACCCGGCTGGCCAGCCCATGAACCCTGCTTCCGCAGTGCATCCTCCCCGCCGCGCGGCGCACCCATGGCGCGTGGCCGCCGTCGCCGGAGCGGCCGTCGTGCTGCTCGCGGCCGCCCGCGGTGAAGACCCGGCGCCAGGGGTGCCGGCCGAAATCGAGGGGCGCTGGGCCGGCAGCCTGCACCATGGATCCGACACCGGGTTCGCGGGCTTCACCTTTCAGCGCCAACCCGACGGCCGCGTGCTCGCCCGCGCCTGGCTGCCCGAGATCAACGCCTACGGCACGACCATCGGCTGGGTCGCGATGGTCGACGGCCGGCCCTTCATCCGCGAGTTCAACGTCCCGTTGGCGGTCGAGCATGGCGTTTTGAGCGGCTTCCTCTATTCGCCGGACCTGACGTTCACCGCGCGCCGCACCTCCGCGCCGCTGCCCACCGAACCGGCGCCGCCGGCGGTCGGCCCCGGGCCGGCGCCGGCCTGGAC
>JBJKRD010000081.1:0-2822 GCA_046704925.1 Opitutaceae bacterium
GATGCCTGGTGGGTGGCCGCCATCCGGCATCTCAGCGACCGGGCGTTCACCCTGCGCAGCCTGATCCATCGCCTCGCGGGCGTGGTTCTGCTCGGCTCCGGCGTCTGGCATGGCGCGTATCTCGCCTTCACCCGGCGCGGCCGTCAGCTCTTCCGCGAACTGCTGCCGCGGGTCCGCGACGTTACCGATCCCTTCAAGGTCCTGCGTTATAACCTCGGCCTGGCGCGGGGAAAGCCGGCCTTCGGCCGCTTCTGCTACATCGAGAAGGCCGAGTACTGGGCCCTGATCTGGGGCTCGCTGGTCATGGGCGCCACCGGCGTCATCCTCTGGTTCGAAAACGCCTCCATGGGGCTCTTCACCAAGCTCGGCTTCGACATCTCCCGCACCGTCCATTTCTACGAGGCCATCCTGGCGACCCTCGCGATCATCGTCTGGCACTTCTATTTCGTCATTTTCAATCCCGACGTCTACCCGATGAACCTGTCCTGGCTCACCGGCCGCATGTCCGAACGCGAAATGCTCGAGGAGCACCCGGCGCAACTGGAGGAACTCCGGCACGCGGCCGGACTCCATCCGGCGTCGACAAGCCCCGACCCGCCGCACCATGATGGCGCCACCCCCACCTCTTGATCCAAATTCCAGCCAGACTCCGGAACGCAGGGCCGTCCCGGTAACCTCGGAGGTAGCATGAATGCCACGATCAAACTCCACCTCGATCCTGAGGAGTTTGCCCCCATCGAACGGCTCGCCCGGGAGCTGCGCGTCACCCCGGAAGCCATCGCCTATGCCGGCCTGCACCGCCTGATGGAGTGCGTCAAAGACGTCACCACCCAGAAGGAGATCGCCGACCTGCACCTGGGCCGGCGTGAAGGCCTGCCCCGGTGGGCGGACCGCGCGCGGGGGGTGCACATCTACGAAAGCAAACACGACGAATAGGCGCCCCGCCGATCCCGGGTCGGCCTTCCCGGCGCGGCCCGGCTGATCCGCCGTCGCCTCATCCCGGCTGGAGGCGCACGCTCGTGCCCCGCCGCTGTCCGAGCCGGCGCGCGGCGTTGCCGCCGTTCACCGCGATCTCGAGGAAGCCATGGGAACCCACGACGGCCACCGGGCGGCCCGCCGCCACCGCTTGGTAGGAATCCGCGAGCGGAATCCCGGATCGGGCGGCCACCTGTACGCGCCGGCCACTTGAACGGCCGCCCAGCAGACGGTCCGGAAGGTTGGTGATGGCGTTGCCAAATCGATCGATGTAGACGACCGCGCCGCTGATCGTCCCCTCCCTTTGGCGCGGCTCCGGCCAGGGCAACCGCACCCAGTCGTCGACCGGGGGCCCCACCTGCGCCGGGTCGTCCCCCCGCGCCAGCCGCGCCGCCACCGGCGCAAAGACGTCGCGGCCATGAAAGGTGCGGCTCACCGGGTGCAGCCACCACGCCCGGTTTTCAATCCGCCGGATGCCGCGCACCCGTTCCCGCGCCAGGGCCAGCGACAGCACGCCATTGTCCGGTCCCACAAACAGAAATCGGGTCGTTCGGACCACGATCGCCGGCCGCGGTCCGCCCACTCCGGGGTCGACCACCGCCAGATGCACCGTTCCGCGCGGAAACCAACCGCAGCCCGCCGCCAGCGCGTAGGCCCCGGCCGCCACGTCGCCCGCCGGGATGCCGTGCGTGAGATCAATCACGCGTGCCTTGGGCGCCAGACCGGCGATGACGCCTTTCATCGTGCCGACGAACCAATCGGCGGCACCGAAATCGGTCGTCAGGGTGACGCAGGACATGCCGGAAGCCTGTCCCGCCGCCGTCCGGGGTTCAACCGTCGTTTCCCGCCCGCCGGGCGCTCGACGCTTGCGACTGGCCCCCTTCGCCGCACGCTTCCCCGGATCGATCATGTCCCCCCGACCGCCCAGCATCTTTGACTACTCGCGCGAGGAGCTTGGCGCGCTGGTCCGGTCCTGGGCTTTCAGCCCGGTGCACGCCGCGCGGCTCTGGAGTTACGTGTACAACGACGGCTGCGACGACGTCGCGGAGATGTCCGGGGTGCCGGCGCGCCTCCGGGCGCGTCTGGCGGCCGCCCTCTCGTTTGCCGCGCCCCCGGTCGCCCACGAGGCCCGCAGCACCGACGGTTTCACCCGCAAATACCTTCTGACGCTGGGCGACGGGCGCCGGATCGAAACGGTGCTGATGCGATTCACCGGCCGCGCCACCGCCTGCGTGAGCAGTCAGGCCGGTTGCGCGATGGGCTGCGCCTTTTGCGCCACGGGCCAGATGGGGTTCATCCGCCATCTCACCGCCGGGGAGATCGTCGCCCAGGCGATGCACATCGACCGCGTGCTGCGCCGGGACGGGCCCGGCGGGCCGCTCGCGCGCGCCGATGGCGCCTCGCCCCACGAGCGCCACGAGCGGCTGCGCAACGTGGTGCTGATGGGCATGGGCGAGCCGCTCCACAACTATGATGCGGTGCTGCGGGCCGTGGACATCCTGCGCGACCAGAACGGGCCGGCCATCGGGGCCAGGCGCATCACCCTGAGCACGGTGGGGGTGGTGCCCGGGATCGTGCGCCTCGCCGACGAGGCGCGGCCCATCCACCTCGCGGTGAGTCTGCACGCGGCGACGCAGGACGAGCGGGCGGCGCTCATCCCGGTGGCGCGGCGTTGGCCCCTGGAGGCGCTCATGCAGGCCTGCCGCTATTACGTCGAGAAACTGCAGCGGCGGATATTCTTCGAATGGGCGCTCATCGCCGGCCGGAACGATGATCCCGGGCAAGCGCGCGCCCTGGGCCGCCTCTTGCGCGGACTTCCGGCCCAGGTCAACCTCATCCCCCTGAAT
>JBJKRD010000082.1:0-2505 GCA_046704925.1 Opitutaceae bacterium
GCGGCGACCTCCTCGGGCGAGCGCACGACGCGCACGCCGCCCTTGCCGCCGGGATTGTCCTTGAACCGGCCGGCGCCGCGGCCGCCGGCGTGGATCTGCGACTTCACCACATAGACCGGCCCGGGCAAGCCCCGCGCCACCTTCTCGGCCTCCTGCGCGGTGTAGGCGATGCCGCCGCGCGGGACGGCGACGCCGAACTTCTGCAGCAGGCTCTTGGCCTGATATTCATGAATGTTCATCGTTGCCCCGCTTAGCGCACGAGCCCCGCGCCGCGCGCCCATCGATACTTGGCGCCGAGCACGGCCACGGGAATCTCGGTGGAATAGGCATAGGACGGGATGCCGTGGTCGTAAAGATGCTCCGCGGCCTCCTCGACCTGCACGTCGCCGGCGAGAGACGCGACGATCGGCTTGGCGATGCCCTTGGCCTTCATCTCCTCCACCACCTCGACCACCAGCTTGGCGAACACCATCGGCGGCGTGATGATGGTGTGCCAGTAGCCGAGGATGAGCGCGTGGATGCGCTCGTCCTCGAGGCCGAGCTTGATGGTGTTCTTGTAGGTCGTCGGCGGCTCGCCGCCGGTGATGTCGACGGGATTGCCGGCGGCGCCGAACGGCGGGATGAACTTGCGGAACGCCTGATCGAGGTCGGCCGGCATCTTCATCAGCGTGAGGCCGTTGTCGACGCAGGCGTCGGAGAGCAGCACGCCCGAGCCGCCGGCGCCGGTGATGATGACGACGTTCTCGCCCTTGGGCGTCGGCAGCTTCTGCAGGCCGCGGGCGTAGTCGAGCATGTCGCGCAGGCCCGGCGCGCGGATGACGCCGGACTGACGCAGCACGTCGTCATAGATCTTGTCGTTGCCGGCGAGCGCGCCGGTGTGCGAGCTCGCCGCCTTGGCGCCGGCCGCGGTGCGTCCGGCCTTGAGCACGATCACCGGCTTCTTCTTCGAGACGCGCTTGGCCACGTCGGCGAAGGAGCGGCCGTCCTTCAGATCCTCGAGATGCATGGCGATGACCTGGGTCGCCGGATCCTGCTCGAAGAAGGTGAGGAGATCGTCCTCGTCGAGGTCGGACTTGTTGCCGAGGCCGACGATCGCCGAGACGCCCATCTTGGCCGAGCGCGAGAAGCCGATGATCGCCATGCCGATGCCGCCCGACTGCGACGAGAGCGCGGCCGCGCCCTTGAAGTCGTAGGGCGTGCAGAAGGTGGCGCAGAGATTCTTCGGCGTGTAGTAGTAGCCGTAGATGTTCGGGCCCATCAGGCGGATGCCGTACTTGCGCCCGATCTCCTGGATCTCGGTCTGGCCCTCGACGTTGCCGGTCTCGGCGAAGCCCGAGGGGATCAGCACCGCGCCGGGGATCTTCTTCTCGCCGCATTCGACGAGCGCCTGCGCCACGAACTTGGCGGGGATGGCGAAGACCGCGACGTCGATGTCGTCGGGCACGTCCTTCACCGACTTGTAGGCCTTCTTGCCCATGATCTCGGGCAGCTTGGGATGGATCGGGTAGATGGCGCCGGCATAGCCGCCGTTGATGAGGTTCTTCATCACCGAGTTGCCGATCTTGCCGTCCTCGGCCGAGGCGCCGATCACCGCCACCTTGTCCGGGCGCATGATGCGGTTCATCTGCTTGACGATCTCGTCCTGGCCCGGCCGGTAGCGCTGCGGCGCCGGGTTCCAGTCCATGACGATGCGCACGTCGGCGGCGATGGCGCCGCTCTTGGTGGCGAAGACCGGATTCAAATCCATCTCGGCGATCTCGGGGAAGTCGCTGACCAGCTCGGAGACGCGCTGGATGAGGCCCGCCAGCGCCTCGCGGCTCTCCGGCTCGGCGCCGCGCACGCCCGTGAGGATCTCGCCGGCCTTGATGCTGTCGAGCATCGACAGCGCCTCGTCCTTGGCGGTGGGGGCGAGGCGGAAGGTGATGTCCTTGAGCACCTCGACCAGCACGCCGCCCATGCCGAAGGCGACGAGCTTGCCGAAGGACGGGTCGGTGACCGCGCCGATGATCACCTCCTGGCCGCCCTGCAGCATCTGCTGCACCTGGACGCCGGCGATCTTGGCGTCGCTCTTGTACTTGCGCGCGTTGGCGAGGATCGTGTCATAGGCCTGCTCGGCGTCGGCCGCGCTCTTGACGCCGACCACCACGCCGCCCGCCTCGGTCTTGTGCAGGATGTCGGGCGAGACGATCTTCATCACCACCGGGAAGCCCATGCCCTGCGCCAGCTTGGCCGCGTCCGCCGCCGAGCCGGCGAGGCCCTCCTTCGGCACGGTGATGCCGTAAGCGTCGCAAACCAGCTTGCCCTCGGGCGCGGTGAGCGCGCTCCTGCCTTCGGCCTTGGCCTTGTCGAGCACCTTGCGGACCGAAGCCTTGTCGTGTGCCATGAGATCTCCCTCGCGGAATCGTCAGGTTGTCCGAACCCGTCGCGGCGGCGCGCCCCCTCCGCCCCGGGGAGGGGGCGGATCGAGGGAGCGCGCCGCTGCAGCGGGCTTGATCGTTGCTACAC
>JBJKRD010000083.1:0-2683 GCA_046704925.1 Opitutaceae bacterium
TGGAGATCGGCGACGGCGTGTTCGAGGTGAAGTCGACCAACGGCGACACCTTCCTCGGCGGCGAGGATTTCGACAAGCGCATCATCGACTATCTCGCCGACGAGTTCAAAAAGGAGCAGGGCATCGATCTGCGCAATGATCGCCTCGCGCTGCAGCGCCTCAAGGAGGCGGCAGAGAAGGCCAAGATCGAGCTCTCCTCGTCGATGCAGACCGAGGTCAACCTGCCCTTCATCACCGCCGACCAGACCGGGCCGAAGCACCTCAACATCAAGCTGACGCGCGCCAAGCTCGAGGCGCTGGTCGACGACCTCATCCAGAAGACCATCGATCCCTGCCGCAACGCGCTGCGCGACGCCGGACTCAAGGCGTCGGAGATCGACGACGTGATCCTGGTCGGCGGCATGACGCGCATGCCCAGGGTCACCGAGGTGGTGAAGCAGTTCTTCGGCAAGGAGCCCAACCGCTCGGTCAATCCGGACGAGGTGGTCGCGGTCGGCGCCGCCATCCAGGCCGGCGTGCTGAAGGGCGAGGTCAAGGACGTGCTGCTCCTCGACGTGACGCCGCTGTCGCTCGGCATCGAGACGCTGGGCGGCGTCTTCACCCGGCTCATCGACCGCAACACCACGATCCCGACCAAGAAGAGCCAGGTCTTCTCCACCGCCGAGGACAACCAGACCGCGGTCACCATCCGCGTCTTCCAGGGCGAGCGCGAGATGGCCGCGGACAACAAGCTGCTCGGCCAGTTCGATCTCGTCGGCCTCCCGTCGTCGCCGCGCGGCGTGCCGCAGATCGAGGTCACCTTCGACATCGACGCCAACGGCATCGTCTCGGTCCAGGCCAAGGACAAGGCGACCGGCAAGGAGCAGCAGATCCGCATCCAGGCCTCGGGCGGACTCAGCGACACCGACATCGAGAAGATGGTGAAGGACGCCGAGGCGCACGCCGAGGACGACAAGAAGCGCCGCGAGCTGGTCGAGGCCAAGAACCAGGCGGAGAGCCTGATCCACACCACCGAGCGCACGCTCAAGGAGTCCGGCGACAAGTTGCCGGCGGGCGAGCGCGACGCGGTGGAGGCGGCGGTCCGCGACCTCAAATCGGCGGTCGAGAGCAACGACGCGGACCAGATCAAGGCCAAGACCCAGGTGCTGGCCCAGGCGTCGATGAAGATCGGCGAGGCGATGTACAAGGCGCAGGCCGGCCAGGCCGGCCAGGCCGGGCCGCAGCCGGGCGAGGCCGCCGGCGACGGCCAGGCCGGAACGGCCGGCGGCGAAAAGGTCGTCGATGCCGATTTCGAGGAGGTCGACGAGAAGAAGCGCGGCTCGGCTTGAGCCGGACGCAGATCACGAGAAACCGCCCCGGCGCCGGCTGCGCCGGGGCGGTTCGCCTGTAGGGGACGCAGGTTCGCGCGATGGCAAAGCAGGATTTTTACGAGCTCCTTGGCGTCGCCAAGAACGCTTCGGCCGAGGACCTCAAGAAGGCCTACCGCAAGCTCGCCATGCAGTATCACCCGGACCGCAACCCCGGGGACGGGACGGCGGAGCAGCGCTTCAAGGACCTCAGCGAGGCCTACGACGTCCTGAAGGACGAGCAGAAGCGTGCCGCCTATGACCGTTTCGGCCACGCCGCCTTCGAGAATGGCGGGCGCCCCGGCGCCGGCGCCGGCGATTTCGGCTTCGCCTCGGGCTTCGCCGACATCTTCGACGAGATGTTCGGCGAGTTCATGGGCGGGCGGCGCGGCCAGGGGGCCAACACGCGCGGCAGCGACCTGCGCTACAACCTCGAGATCTCCCTCGAGGACGCCTTCAAGGGGCGGCAGACGACGGTGCGCGTGCCGACCATGGCGCCGTGCGAGCAGTGCACCGGCACCGGCGCCGCGGCCGGCTCCAAGCCGGTGAGCTGCCCCACCTGCTACGGCAGCGGCCGCGTGCGGGCGCAGCAGGGCTTCATCACCATCGAGCGCACCTGCCCCTCCTGCCACGGCGCCGGGCGAGTCATCGAGAATCCCTGCCGCCACTGCGGCGGCCAGGGCCGCGCGCGCAAGGAGAAGACGCTGTCGGTCAACATTCCCGCCGGGGTCGAGGACGGCACGCGCATCAGGCTCGCCGGCGAGGGCGAAGCCGGGCTGCGCGGCGGCGCGGCGGGCGATCTCTACATCTTCCTGTCGGTGAAGCCGCACCGCTTCTTCCAGCGCGACGGCGCCAACATCCATTGCCGCGTGCCGATCTCGATGCCGACCGCGGCCCTGGGCGGCGCGGTCGAGGTGCCGACCGTCGAGGGCGGCCGCGCCAAGGTCAACGTCTCGCCCGGGTCGCAGACCGGCCACCAGTTCCGCCTGAAGGGCAAGGGCATGACGGTGCTGCCCACGGCCGCGCGCGCCGACATGTATGTCGAGGTGATGGTGGAGACGCCGGTGCACCTCAGCAAGCGCCAGCAGGAGCTGCTGCGCGAATTCGACAAGGCCGGCGGCGGCCAGGCCACCCACCCCGAGAGCGAAGGCTTCTTCGCCAAGGTGAAGGAGTTCTTCGAGGATCTGCGCGAGTAGGCGGCGCCCGGCGCCGCCCCGTCGCGCGTAAGCCGCTACTCCGCCGCCGCCTGGGGCTCGCTGCGCTCGGCCTCGCGCGTCAGGCGGGCATGGCGCGCGTGCGTCTCGGCGTCGAAGGAGAGCCAGTAGGAGGGATAGCCC
>JBJKRD010000084.1:0-3860 GCA_046704925.1 Opitutaceae bacterium
GGATGAGCCGCTGGGGCAGCGTCTGATCCCAGGCCGTCCCGAGCGCGCCGGAGTGGTATTTCTGCTCCCAGATGGTCCAGACGCCGGCGGCGGCCGAGACGAGCAGGAACGGCAGCAGCCAGACCGCGTCGCGCCAGCGCCACCGACCGCGGAGCCACCACCAGCACAATCCGAGCATGACGGGCAGCATCACCGTCGACGTCTTGCTCAGGATCGCCAGGACCGCGCAAAGCAGGGCCAGTCCGTAGTCGCGCGGCGAGCCGCGCGCCCGCGGCGGGGCCGGGTCGACCCAGCGGAGGAAAAACCAGGCCGCGAGCAGGTAGAACACGCCCGATTGGGTGTTCTTGAGTTCCGAGATCCACGCCGCCGACTCCACCTGCACCGGGTGCAGGGCCCAGAGCAGGGCCCCGAGCCAGGCCCCGCGCACCCGCAGCCGGCGCAGCACCAGCCAGAGCAGCACCGCGCCCCCGCGGCGGGGCCGGGTCGACCCAGCGGAGAAAAAACCAGGCCGCCAGCAGGTAGAACACGCCCGACTGGGTGTTCTTGAGCTCCGAGATCCACGCCGCCGACTCCACCTGCACCGGATGCAGGGCCCAGAGCATGGCCCCGAGCCAGGCCCCGCGCACCCGCAGCCGGCGCAACACCAGCCAGAGCAGCACGGCGCCCCCGGCATGGCACAGCACGTCGACCACAAGGTAGGGCGCCGGCGCCAGCCCCCAGAGCAGGTGCTGCAACCACAGGCTCGAGGTGACCAGGGGGAAATAGTAGCCGGCGGCGCTCGTCCAGATGCCCGCGAAGCCGAGCGGACCGACGATGCAGGGATTGGCGGTCAGGTGCGAATCGTCGTCCCAGATGAAACCCGCGTGCCAGACCGGCAGGTAGACAGCCACCACCGCGGCCACGATGATCGCGGCCAGCAGCCAGTCCGGCCGGCGGGGCGGGGCCGGGGCGGCGGTGGGTCGGGCGGCGGGGGAGGCGGACATGGCGGGCGGACCGGGAACCTAGAGTCCGCGCGTCCGGGAGGGAAGGCCGGATGTGGGTGCGTCCGGGTCGGATGACGTCTTCGCCCGGAGCCCGCTTCCCGGCGGAATTCCCCGGCCTGGATACGGTCGGCATGCCAAGCAGCACCGGCTTCCGGCCTGGCTATTGCGATCGATCCGGCTGCTGCCAGGGAGGGCTGCGCTACGGCGGTCGCGACTCGAAGCACGAGCGTGGCGCAGGCTTGGAGCCCCGCCGCGGCGGCGGGGCCAGCCTGCCGAACGCTTTGCGCTTGGCGCTCAGCCTTGGCGACCCAGCCTCGTGCCCCCATTCGGAACGGGGCCGCCGTCCGCCGGCAGCACCGGCTCGTAGTGGCCGGATTTCTTGTAGAGGATGACCACGTCCTGCATGCCCCAGGCTTCCTCGAGATAGGCCCGCAGGATGATCTCCGGGTGGCCCTGCAGGATCCGCCCGACCCAGGCGGGAGACGTGACCGCCACGCCGTAGTCCCCGTGCTCGGGCTCGAAATAGCGCTGGTAGGCGAAACCGGTACGGGCGAACTCGGCGAGCAGGGCGGACTTGTCGATGTTCTCGGCGACGTTGGTGCGGCCCCGGGCGAGCAGGCTGGTGTAGCAGCGGCCCTGGGTGGTGAAGACGATGACGCCGTACTCGCGGGTCCAGCGGATGAGGCTGTCGAGCGCCACCCGCCAGCGCTCTTCGTCGAGGTGGGTCAGCAGCGACCCGCACCACACCAGCTCGAAGGGCGTGACAAAGGACAGTTGGCGGAGATCGGCCTGGGAATAGACTCCCTCGGCCCGGAAGTGATCGCGGCAGAAGTCCACCGCCTCCGGGTCGAGGTCGCAGGCGGTGATCCGGGCGTAGTCGTAGTGGGCGCGCAGCCAGCGGAGCACGCGGCCGTGCCCGCAGGGCAGGTCGAGGATATCGTGGTAGTGCGGCTTGTCGCACAGCCGCCCGGAAAAGAGGATCAGCTCGAGGGCGCGCCGCCCCAGCTCGAAGTACTGGTCCTCGAGGCCGTCCTTAAGCATGCCGTCGCGCGGCGAGAGCGTGCGGTCGACCTGGACGTGGGTGGTGTCGGCGAGCGGGATGACGGGGCGCATGGCGCGGCAGTCCGGCGAGCGTGCGCGGCGTCCGGCGGGCTGGCAATCCCGGAGCCGGCGATACCGGTCCGCGGCCGTCGGCAACCGGGATCCGAAATCGGGGCAGCGGACGCGGCCCGCCGCCCCTGGATGACGTTACTCCGCCACGCCTGCTACCGCTTGACCATTCGACGGGAGCAGAATTCAATCGTTAGCGAAGCGAGATATATTACCCTGTTCGGCACAAGATGAGCACTCGGAGCACAGACTGGCGCCTTCGGGGGCAAGAGCGCTATCTAAAGGGCCAATCGGTCCGCCTACAGAAATTCCAGATCCGGAACGCGGATTGGGAGCATGAGCATTGCATCTTTTGTTGGCGGAAGATCGTCGATGACCCTGCGAAGTATTCGCGACAGGCGGAGGTGATCGTGGAGGCATATGCCACAAAGGATGAAAAGCACTGGATTTGCCCCCAGTGTCTCTCGCACTTCCATCAGCGGTTTCAGTTGAAATTGATCTCATGAAACGATCGCCGAACAACCCACCGCTGCCGATGCCGGGCACACGCCAGTTCACGCATCACCGCCTGCCGCCCGGCCTGACAGGCATCTGGTACATTCGGCAGAACCCCTCCGGCAATGAAACGCTTGTTGGTCGTCCTGACGTTGACCATGGCCGTGCCGGCGGCCAATGCCCGGCGCTCGTCCGCTGATCCGGCGGCCTGTGATGCGGCGCTCGCGTTTCTGAAAGCGGCGGGCGCGGTCGCGATCGTCGGGACTGACGCTTTCTATGACGGCGGCTCTTTGGAGTATACCTTCGAGTCCGAAAAAGGGATCCGCCATGCCTTTGTCCTCTCGGTCGAGACCCAGCGCCAATCGCTGCAGAGGTCCTTGAGTCTGTACGACGGCAATTGGATCCACCTGGTTCCCGACGCCGTTTACGACCAGATGGCGCGCTTGTTGCGCGAAAAACTGAAAACGGGAGTCAGCACCGGGCTACAGACAAAGTGGCCAGAGTTCACCCCGGAGGCCAAAGCGCTGGTCCGACTCCTGAATGTTCCGGGGTACCGAGGCGACCTGGAACCATTGTTCGAGATCAGGGTGAAACGCCTGCGGATGGAGCACGAGAAATGGCTGAGGGAGCATCCCGCGAAATCGGAGACGACGCCGCCGGACCACCCCTCGCAATCGACGCCGGGCCAGCGCCTGCCCACGGCGCCGAGTCCACCCCTTGGCGCGCCTCCGCGCTGACTCGTCGGGCGACGAGGGGCCGGCGCTTACGGCTTGTCTGCGCCAGCTCTGAGTAACGCCAATCCGGACCCTGGCGTCATCAATTCGCGAGGCAGGCCGGTTCCAGCGTATGAGCCCATGCCCTCGATTTCTCCTGTGGGCGGTCTTGCCGGTGGTCGTGGCCGGCTGCAGCACCACCGGCACGATTGCCGTTTCGCCCCGGAATAAGGGCGTCGTCCGCGAGGCAGGTCACACCTGGGTCATATCCGACCGGGAGACGGTGGTGGCGGTCAGCCTCCGGGCGCCGACTTTCGGAAAATATCTGCATGACTTTCGTCCGCCGACGCTGGTCCTGCTGGTGAGGAACGACGGGCCCGCCGCGATCGCCGTTGGCCCGGCCAACCTGTCCGCTTACTCGGGAGGCCGCCCCGTGCCGGTGCTCCGGGAAGACGAGTACCGGGCTGCGATCGAGCAGTATGCGAATCGGTTGCTGGGGCGGAACGAGGACCGCCTGGCGGCGGCAACCGCGCTCCAGGAATCGCCGCCGCAAGCGTAC
>JBJKRD010000085.1:0-3547 GCA_046704925.1 Opitutaceae bacterium
TGAAGCGCCAGGCGTTCGAAGTCGTCGGCCGTGATGGCCCGATTCGGTGCGCGCAGGGCGATCACGGCCTCACGGATCGCCGCCGTCACCGCGTCCTGGGTCGGCGGATCGGGCGCCGCCCAGTCCGGGCCGTTGAGCAGCCGGACAAAGGCCAGGAGACTATCGTCCGTGACGCGATTGAGCCGGTAGAGCAGCATCTCCGTCAGCCAGGCGAATAGCTCGATGAGGGTGATGCCCGGATCGGACGGATTATAATTGGTCCATTCGGGGGCGTAGGTGGGGATCAATCCCAGGGCCTCCTGCACCAGGTCCGCATAGGTGCGATCATCGAGATCGGGCAATTGGATGGGCATGGGCGTTCCTTATCAAGTTTTCTCGAAAACCAGTTCTATCCGGTGCTTGCCCGAGTAAACCAGGAAGCGCCCGATGTTTTTGACCTTGGCCAGCGCCAGCGTCGGCGGCTCGACCGACTCGCCGATGGAGAGGGAATCGATATGATCCACGCCGGGCACCTCGGCGAGCAGGGCAATCAGATCGGATCCATGCGGCTCGCGGCCGAAATCCCAGCCGGTGCCGCTCTGGCCCCCGGTAAGCGGGTGCAGGAAAGCGGCGAGCGCTTGCATCGTCGCGCCCTGAACCGCATCGGCCACATCCAGGGAGGTCAGCGCGATCCGGACCGTGACGTCGACGCGAATGTACAAGGGGCCGACGACGATCACCGTGGCCGTGGGCACGCTTTGCGCCGTCAGATAGGCCTGCACGCGCTCGACCAGGGCCACGTCGGGCTGGGGGCGGTCCGCGTCCGAGCGCGGAACGACGATCACGCTCAGCGTGCCCGGTACGGCGGCGCGCTCGTCCAAGGGATCGTCGACCAGGTTGCGCAGCGGCACGCAGCGGGCGCGCGCGACCGCCGGGGAGGCCAGCCGCGCCAGGTCCTCATAATCCTCAGGCGTCACGGCGCGGCCGCGGTGGCGGATGGTGCGCGGCGCGCGGCCCAGCAGGGCATCCAGGGTTTCGGCATCCACTCCGCCGGTGGCCGGCACGGGGCTCGTCACCTTGTCCACGAAGGGGATGGTCGTCTTCAGCTGGTTGACGGCCCCCGCGGGCTGGTTGCCCGCCGCACCGCCGCCGGTCCCGTAGGATGCCATGCGCAGGTTGCCGGCGCCGGGCGGCGGAATCAGCCCCTGCAAACCGTCGCCGAAGCGCACCTCGCCGGTCAGATGATTCAAGACGTAGTGCCGGCTGCGGGGACCCGAGCCGTAAAAATCCGGGACTTCATGCCAGCGCACCCAGATTTCCAGGGGGCGGCCGGTGGCGTCCCGAAGGATCGTGATGGCGTCGGCGCCTTCCTCGTCCTCGATGACGGCCTGCTCGACAGCGGATGGGAGCTCGCCTTCGCGCACCGCGAGGCGCTGGCCGTCCAGCACCGGCTGGCGCGTCGTCTGAAAGGTCTGGCTTTTGTCCCCGGTGCTCGATCCGAGGATCTCCGCGAGGATCGACTCGGTTTGGGTCGCCACGACTGTGTTTAGGAGCAGGCGCTTGATCCTCGGCAGGTAGCGGTAGTCCCCGCTCCCCCAGCGCACCCTGAGCCAGTAGCGCTTCCAGCCGAAAACCTCCCGCAGGGCCGCCTCGGCGGGCGGCAGGAATTCAACCCCGCCCGATATCGTCAGGGTCTGGGTGTCGTCGCGCACGGCCAGCGGCAGCCAGTCGCCCGCAGCCCCCATTTCCCATACCAGACGCGGACTCGCCGCCGGGGACGGATTGTCCGGATCGGTGCCGTAGGGGATCTCGGGCACATCCACATAGAGGCTGAGCGGGCGGTTGGGCAAGGCGGCTCCCGGCGCGGGCGGCGAGAACCCGCAATAAAGGGTGGGCCGGGTATCGGCGGCCCGTGTGAAGATCGGAAACGGCGCCGGGCCGACAGCGGCAAAGGTGAAATCGTTGTAAGTGAAAATGCGGTCCGGCGCCCGCGCCGTCATTTCCGAATGGTACTCCACCGTGATGGATCGGATCGACGGCGCGGCGAAAGTGGCCGTGATCAGCCGGTAGCCCGAGGGCGTCTTGGCGTCTTCCACGTAGCGGGCTTCCCGGCCGTAATCGCCCGAGACCAGGCGGGCCCGGATCCACATGTTCGGCGTGCCGTTGACGGCGGTCGCGCTGGCCGGTCCGAAAGGCATCAGGGTGACGCTGCCCGATTTTGTCAGGGCCTGGGTGGTGTCGCTCAGCGCCGCGCCCTGGGTATCGTGGTCGGCCGCCGCCGTTCCCAGGGTCCGCCAGCTTTGGCCGTCCCAATATTCCCATGCCAGGGCGGGGTTTCCGGCGGCGCTGGTTCTAGGCAGGGGGACATCGGCGGCGGCATCCTTGGGATTGGTCAGGGTGATGGCCAGGGTAATCCGGGCGCCGCCTTGGGCAAAGGCCCGATGATGGGCGAGGTAGAGGATGTCCCCGAATTTGGGTTTTTCGCCGAAGGGATAAAAATCCTTGCTCAGGTCCAAGGGCGACGCGTTGGCAAAGGCCGCCTCGACGGGCAGGTCCGCGGCGCCGACAGCGACGCTGAAGGCGACGTCACCGACCACCGGCGCCACGTCGGCCGCGGAAGGCGCAGGACCCTGATCCGCCACCGGCGGAAGGGGCGTCGTCAGGCGCGCGCGCAGCCAGCGACCGGATACGCCGTTGACCTCGCTGATGGCAGCGGGCGCGACGGCACCTAAAACGATCGTGCGCACGGCGCCGGTGGTCTGGTCGCTTTGCGGCGGCTGGTTGACCCACGCGGCGCCGTTCCACAATTCCCAGGCCAGGGCCATTTTATCGCGCGGCGCGGCGCTGAAGGTGATCGCCAGCGTGATCGCGGTGATGTCGGGCAATCCCAGCAGAAAATCGTAGCCGAGGTAGAGCTGGTGAGCAATCGGTGCGTTTCCCTGAAAGGCGGGCAGCACCGATCCCGGGTCGTCGCCGGTCAGGGCGCTGCCGTCCGCGTAGCGGTCCGCCCCCGGATCGCGTACGAAAAGGGCGTCGAGGCGGGCCGCCGTGACCACCAGCTCCCGTTCGGTTTCGAAAATCACCGGTTGCGACGCGCCCGGCGCCGGCGGGGCCGCCGCCTGGGTGCCGGCGGGGACCACGGCATCCACGGTGCTGCCCGCGGCCAATGAAAACGTGAGGGGCACGCGCGCCGGCTGGGGCGGCAAGAGCGATGCGCCCAATAAATCCAGGAAGGCCAGCAGGTTTTTCTCGGGAACCTTGTTCAGGTGCGCGATGATGATCTCGGCGAACCGGCCGAAGATTCCGATCAGGGCGGCGCCGGTGCCCTTGGCCGGGATCAGGTAGGGGCGGTCCTTTAGATACGCGTCCCGGATCAGCGCCTGCACCTGGGCGGCGATATCCGGTGCGGTCCGGCTGTCGATGAGAGGCACTGGCGGAGGCACGGGGGCAGGCGCGGGATCGCTCATCCGGCCACGCTCCTTTCCAGGTAAAAGGGATAGACCAGGTTGAAGACGTTGTTCGTGGTGCGTACCTCATAATCGATGCTGATCAGCATGATTTCTCCGCT
>JBJKRD010000086.1:0-2508 GCA_046704925.1 Opitutaceae bacterium
GTTCGGTCGCAGCCCGGTCGGTTGCCCCGGCACCGCGGCCCAGGTGCGGCCGGCGTCCTCGGTCCGAAACAGGCTCGGTCCCGCGGTGGACGCCGCCACGTAGATGGTGCGCGTGGCCCGGCCGCGCGCGCCGCCCCGCGGATCGAAGAGCACAACCACGAGACCGATGGTCGCCGGTGGAAAGAGGCGCCGGGGCAGGGTCGACGGCCGCGGCGGGTTGTCGGTGGTGTCGCCCACGGAGGGAAAGGTGCCCACGCGACGCCAGGTGGCGCCGAAATCGGCGCTGCGCCAGAGGCCCGCCAGGCGGGTGCCGAAATACACGATGCGGTCATCATGCGGATCCACGGCCAGCCGCTCGCCGTCGCCGCGGCCGGCCTCGTTGGCGCCCAGCTTGAAGGGCAGCGGGGTCCGCTGCCAGGTGCGGCCGTAGTCAGCCGAGCGCAGGATGGCACCGTCGCCCACGCGCGGGTTCGTGTAGGTGCCGGCGGCGACGTAGACGCGCGCCGGCTCGACCGGGTCCGTGGCCAGACTCTCGACGCCAAGGAGATTGGCGTCACCGCGCGGCAACCAATCCAGCAGCGGGCGCCACCTCCGGGCGCCCGCATCCCAGCGATAGGCGCCACCGATGTCCGTCCGCAGATAGATCAGGCCGTGCTCGGTCGGGTTGCAGATGATGCCGGTGACAAACCCACCGCCGCGAATCTCCACATTCCGCCACCGATAGGTCTCGGCGCGGGCTGCCGTTCCGGGGCCGGCGTTCGCGCGGATTTCCGGGACGGCCGTCGCCGCCAACACCAGCGCGAGCCGAAAAATTGTGGCCGTGCCCCTTGACGTGGCTCCGCGATGACCGTTCATTCACGCGGAATGCTCCGGGCGTCGGAGATTTTCGCGAACCATTTCCGCCTCGCGCGGTCTAGCATGCGGGCATTTGCATAACCTCTTCACTATTCAGGACACCCCCGAAGCCGAGGCTGCGCTGCGAAATCTGAGGCGTGCGCTTCGGGAGTTCTGTCTGTCGAGGGAGCAAGGCGCCGGAGGGGAGCAAAAGGCGGTGCACGAACAGCGATTGGAGACGCTCATCGCGGCCTATCGGTCCGCCCGCGGCAGCGACGCCCTCACCGACGAGCGCATCGTCGAACTCTTTCGGCTAGAGGAAGAACGGGTCGCCTCGGCGGTGACCCTCAGCGAGGTGCTGGTTCCGCTGCTGGCCGAAGTTCTCCGCACGAGCCCGGCGGGACTTCCGGATACGCGCCATCGCGCGCCGGATCATCGGGGCGACGCGGCGCAGAAGGCAGCGCGCTCCGCCGGAGGCGCCTCGATCGCCGACTTCATTGACGGAATGCTAGCCCAGGACGATGCCGCGTCGTCACAACGGCGACGCAAGTGATTTTCAAATCGAGCCCAATCATGCCCTCAACCACCAACGCCCCCAAGTCCATGACCACCGCCACCGCCGAAAAATCCACCCCCTCCGCCGCGACGGCTGCCAATCTCCCGCCGGCGTCGACCCCCACCCGCCGCGCAGATCGCAAGGTCACGCTCGTGGGATTCGACCTCGGAACCAACAAGTCCTGCGTCCTCGCGGGGGCGCCGGGCGGCTCCGACGTGACGGTCAGCAAGATCGTGCCGACCGTGGTCGGCTACGTGAAGGACGGCATCGTGGATGGCATCATTGCCGGCAATGCCAGCATTCTTTTCGGCGAAGACGCCCAGAAGAACTTCCTGCATGTGAATCTGGTGACGCCGCTGGAACACGGCGTGATCGCCCATACCGATGCGGCCCGCGATTTCTTCCGGCACATGCGCGGCCTGGTGGACGCCGGAGGAAATGGAGAGATCCGCGCCGTGGTCGGCGTGCCGGCGAATGCCGACGACGCGGCGCGGGAGAGCATCCGCACGTGCGCCAACGGCGTCTTTGAACGTCTCCTGCTCATTCCCGAGCCGTTCCTGGCCGCCCTCGGATACCGCGACGACTCGCGGTTGAACCAGCCCAACTATGTGGACCCGGTGGTCAATTCGCTGTTCGTCGACATCGGCGGGGGCACGAGCGATGTCTGCCTCATCCAGGGTTATTTTCCGTCGCGCGACGACCAGATCAGCATCGCCTTCGCCGGCGACGCGATTGACCGGATAATTCAGGACGAGATCGACCGCCTCTATCCGGGCAACGGCCTTTCGCGGCAGACGATCCGCGAAATCAAGGAGGCGCACTCCTACGTGGGCCCGATTCGCAAGCCGACCGATGTCCGGGTCATCATGGGTGGCAAGGCGCACACGCTGGAGCTTGGCGAGACGATCGGCCGGGCCTGCAACTCGCTCCTCGACAAAGTTTATCCCGCCATCTCCGAGCTGATCAGCCGCGCCTCGTCCGACTCGGTGGTGCAATTGCTGCAAAACATCATCCTGACCGGCGGTGGCAGCCAGATCCGGGGAATCGACACGGTACTGCAGAAGCGCCTCGAGGAAGACGGATTTGAGATCCCCAAGGTCCGGGTCGCGGGCCAGGAT
>JBJKRD010000087.1:0-4182 GCA_046704925.1 Opitutaceae bacterium
GGAACCGGCTACGACGCCGCCAACTCTTCCGGCACCAATCTCGGCCCGACCAGCCGCCGGCTCGCCGCCGCCATCCGTGACCGGGTCGCGACCTACCGCCGGGACAACGACCTGGCACCCGGCACCCCCGTGCCGGCCGACGCCGTCACCGCCTCCGCCAGCGGTCTGGATCCCGACATCAGCGTGACCAACGCCGGGCTCCAGGCGCGCCGGGTCGCCATCGCGCGGCACCTGCCGGTCGCCACCGTCGAGGCGCTGGTGGCGGCCCACACCCAGGGACGCGACCTCGGGATCCTCGGTGAACCGCGCGTCAACGTCCTGCTCCTCAACCTCGCGCTCGACCGCCTTTCCCGCCGACCGTGAATGTGGCAGCCGCCATGAACCCCCAACCCAGGAATGAGACACAAACAGTCGTCAACCTCGCCATCGTGGCCCTGATCGGGATGCTGGCGGGCTTCATGGTGGGTTTCGTCTTCGGCCGCGGGCATCGGCCGCCGGCGCCGGCCCGGCCGCCGATTCACGCCCCCGGTCCATGAGTGCTCCCGGCGACCTGCCACCCGGCGTGCCGTCCTTTCCTCTCTCCCCCTTCATTCGGCGACCGGACCGTTCCCCGGACTTGCTCCCGTCCCGGCGTCTGCCCGCGCCCGCTGTGGGATTGCCCGCAGGCGGGCTTTGCCCGAAGCTTCCCCTGCCGTGACCGAACCCGTCCGCCCCGACCCCGACGCGCTGCTCGCCTCCCTGAAACAGGCGGAGGCGCGTCAGCGGCGCGGCAAGCTCACGGTCTTTTTCGGCATGGCGCCCGGCGTGGGCAAGACCTACGCCATGCTCCAAGCGGCCCGCAAGGCCGCCGCGGCCGGGATCGACGTGCTCCTCGCGTTCGTCGAGACGCACGGACGCGAGGAGACCGAGCAACTCCTGGACGGACTGGCCGTCCTGCCCCGTCGCTCGGTCGCCTACCGCGGCATCCAAATCCCGGAAATGGACCTTGAGGCGGTGCTGGCCCGCCGGCCGCGACTGGCAGTGGTGGACGAGCTGGCCCACACCAACGCCCCGAGCTCGCGGCACCTCAAACGCTGGCAGGACGTCGAGGAACTGCTCGTGGCGGGCATCGACGTCTACACCACCATCAACGTCCAGCACCTGGAGAGCCGGGCCGACACCGTGCGGCAGATCACCGGCGTACCCGTGCAGGAGACCGTACCCGACTCGATGATCGAGGCTGCGGACGAAATCCAGCTCGTGGACCTCACGCCCGCCCGGTTGCGCGACCGGCTGGCCGAGGGCAAAGTCTACCTGGGGGAGCGGGCCGCGACCGCCGCCGACAATTTCTTCAAGGAGACCAACCTCACCGCGCTGCGGGAACTGGCCCTGCGCCTCACGGCCGAGCGCGTGGACAAGCAGCTCCTCGAGATCCGCCAGGACCGCCAGGTCAGCACCATCTGGCGCAGCGGCGAACGGCTGCTCGTGGCCGTGGGCCCCAGCCCCTTCTCCACCCGCCTCATCCGTTGGACCCGCCGGATGGCCTACGCCCTCGACGCCCCGTGGCTCGCGGCCCACGTGGAGGCGGCCCGTCCGTTCACCCCCGAGGAGCAGAAGCGCCTCGACGAGAATCTGGCGCTGGCGCGCGAGCTGGGGGCGGAGATCGTGGTCGTGCCCGGTCGCGACCTCGCGGCCGCCCTCGTGCGCGTGGCCCAGCAGCACAACGTCAGCCAGATCGTGGTGGGCAAGTCGCGGCGGTTCCCGCTCATCGACTTTCTCAGCGGCGGTTCGCTGGCCGACCGCATCATCCGCCGCAGCGCCCAGATCGACGTGTACGTCGTGCCGGCTGAGCGACGGACCGGGCGCAGCCGCTGGCGCGAGTGGACGCCCTCCGTCTTTTCCCGCCCCCGGGAGTACGCCACCGCCCTCCTCACGGTGCTGGGGGTCACCGTCGCCGCGCTGGTGGCCCAGATCTGGGTGGGCTACTCCGCGGTGTCCCTGTTCTTCCTCACGGCGGTGATCCTGCTCGGCCTGTTCGTCGGCCAGGGGCCCATCCTCCTGGCGGCCGGCCTGAGCGCACTGACCTGGAACTACCTCTTCATCCCGCCGCGCTTCACCTTCCGGATCGACAAGTTCGAGGACGCCCTGACCTTCGTCATCTTTTTCGTCATCGCGCTGGTCACCGGGCGCCTCACCGCCCGTCTCCGCGCCCAGGAGCGGGTGGAGCGCCAGCGGGAGCAGCGGGCCCTCGCCCTCTACCAACTCACCCGGGCAATCGCGGCCGCCCGCTCGGCGGACGAGGTCCTGCGCAACGCCATCGGCCAGATCCAGGAGCTCTTCGGCGCCCGCCTGGCAGTCTTCACGGTGGACTCCAACCGGGCGGATGAGCTGACCCTCCACCCGGCAGCCACCTACGTGGCCAATGCCAAGGAACAGGGGGTGGCGGCCTGGGCCTTTCGGAACCGGAAGGCCGCCGGCCGGTTCACCGACACGCTGCCCTCCGCCGATGCCCTCTACCTTCCGCTCGTGGCTGGCGATCGCGCCTTGGGAGTGCTCGGGGTGCAGCCGCCGCCGCGGGCGGCCTTGTCCACCGCGCAGCGGGACCTGCTCGACACCTTCTCGTCCCAAATCGCGCTGGCCCTCGAGCGCGAGCAATTGCGCGCGGCCGGCGAATCGGCCCGTCTGATGGACGCTTCCGAGCGCCTGCACCGGACCCTGCTCGACAGCGTGTCGCATGAACTGAAGACCCCGCTGGCCGTTATGGCCACCGCCACCGAGAACCTCGACGCCGCCGGTGACAAACCCCTGGTCGCGGAGATCCGCACCGCCGTGCGCCGCCTCCAGCACCTGGTCGACAATCTCCTGGACATGACGCGCCTGGAGGCCGGCGCCCTGCGTCCCCGCCTCGACTGGTGCGACCTCACCGACCTCGTGAACGCCGCGTTGGAGGCGACCGCCGACGTCCGCGGCGACCGCCCGGTGGAGGTGCACCTGCCGGCCGACCTGCCGCTGGTGCGCCTCGACTTCGGGCTCATCCAGCAAGCGCTCGTCAACCTCGTGCACAACGCCTGCACCCACACGCCCGCCGGCTCCCCCATCGCCCTGTCCGCCGGCGTCGACGGCGCCCAAGTTTGGCTGCGGGTGGCGGATCGCGGGCCGGGCCTGCGGGAGGACCAGCGGGCCCGCCTGTTCGGCAAATTCTACCGGGGCGAGCCCGGCCGCACCGGCGGCCTCGGCCTCGGGCTCTCCATCGTCCGCGGCTTCGCCGAGGCCCATGGCGGGCGGGTGGAAGTGGCGAACCGGCCGGAGGGCGGGGCCGCCTTTACGCTGTTTCTTCCGTTCGACCGGCATGGTACCGTCCCCGCCGAATGAACCCCTCCGCGCCCCAACCCGAGGCCCTGGTCATCGATGACGAGGTGCAAATCCGGCGCCTGCTGCGCGTCACCCTCGAGGCGGCCGGCTACACCGTGCGCGAGGCGGACGCCGGACAAATCGGGCTCAACGAGGTCGCCTTCCGCCGGCCCGACGTGGTGATCCTCGACCTGGGCCTGCCGAATCTGCCGGGGGTGGAGGTGCTCAAGCGGCTGCGCGAGTGGACCCAGGTGCCGGTGCTCATCCTGTCGGTGCGCGGCGAGGAACCCGACAAGGTCGCCGCGCTCGACGCCGGCGCGGACGACTACCTGACCAAGCCGTTTGCCTCGGGCGAACTGCTGGCCCGCCTGCGGGTGATGCTACGACGCGTGCAAGCCGCCGAGGAGCCGGGTCCCATCCGCTTCGGCAACGTGGAAGTTGATCTCACGCGGCGCACGGTTACCCGAAACGGAGCCGAGGTCCGCCTGACGGCCAAGGAATACGCGCTGCTGCGCCTTTTCCTGATTCACCGCGGGAAGGTCATCACCCACGGACAGGTGCTGCGGGAGATCTGGGGTCCCAAGGCCGGCGAGCAGACTCACTACCTGCGCGTCTACATGGCGCGCCTGCGCCAGAAGCTCGAGGACGAGCCGAATCAGCCGCGATACTTTCGGACGGAGGCCGGCATCGGCTACCGTTTCACGGCGACCTGACCCGGCCCGGGTCCGCAGATCGTCGAATTCAGGGAATCCACAGTCTCGGGTGGGTGGATGATCATTCCGACGAGTGGCTCCGAATTTAGCGACTTTGCGCCGGGACCTGGCGCAGGCGGGGATTCCGTTTGCGGACGGG
>JBJKRD010000088.1:0-12895 GCA_046704925.1 Opitutaceae bacterium
GTTCCGGGACGAAGGGGGCATCGGCATGGACTTCCCCCTGCGGGACCGCGCACGACTCGATCGACTTTCGACAGCGGGCTTCGGCGATCGCCTCGGCTATGTCGCCGAGGCTCTCCGGCGGTTGCGGCGGGAACTCGGCGAGGAGAAGGCGCTGCTCGGATTCGGCGGCTCACCGTGGACCCTCGCCTGCTACATGATCGAAGGCGGCAGCTCGGAGGACTTCCAGGGAGCGCGGCGCCTTCTGCGCGAGGACCGCGGCTTCCTCGACGCCCTGCTCGAGAAGCTCACCGGCGCCCTCATCGAGTATTTCCGGATGCAGATCGCGGCCGGGGCGGACGCGATCCAGATCTTCGACTCGTGGGGCGGCCTCGTCGCCGGCCCGGATTACGAGGGGGCGTCGCTCCGCTGGATCCGGCGCCTCATCGCCGCCCTGCCGGAGGATTTTCCGGTCATCCTCTACGGCAAGGGCACCGCCGCCCACCTGGCCGACCAGGCGGCGGCGGGCGCACGAGTTCTCAGCGTCGACTGGACCGTCGAACTCGCCCCCCTCCACGCCGCCTTGAGCCGCCAATCCGGGGTCGCGGCCGGCGGACGCCCGGTCGCCCTGCAAGGCAACCTGGATCCGGCGCTGCTCGAAACGACGCCGGATGAGGTTCGCCGGGAAGCGCTGCGCTTGCTGGAATCGATGCGCGGCCGGCCAGGTTTCATCTTCAACCTCGGCCACGGTATCACGCCCCGCGCCCGCCTGGATAGCGTCGCCGCCCTCGTCGACACCGTCACCGCCTGGCGCTGACCGGCCGGGCGACCTCGGCGCCCCGAAAAAAGGCGGGACTTCGGCCGCCGCTTTCGGTCTTATTTCCCACCGCCTCGTGGCTGATTCCGCATCCAAATCGATCGCTGTTGTGGGCGCCGGCCTCACCGGGCTGACCGCCGCCTGGCACCTGCATGCCCGCGGCCATCGCGTGGCCGTCTTCGAGCAATCCGACCGCCCGGGCGGGGCGGTGATGACCGTGGCTCGCGACGGCTGGCTGATGGAGTGCGGTCCCAACTCCGTGCTGGAATCGCCGGCCTTCGACGCCCTGGTGACCGGCCTGGGGCTGACAGGAGAGCGCGAATACGCCGACCCGGCGGCCAAGAACCGCTACCTCGTGCGCGGCGGCCGGCTCCTGCCCGTGCCGATGGCGCCGCCCAAGCTCATCACGTCGCCGCTCTTTTCCGCCCGGACCAAGCTCCGCCTTTTGACCGAGATCTTCACCCGGCCGAAATCGCGCCCCGGCGACGTCAGCCTCGCCACGCTGGTGCGGGATCACTTCGGCCAGGAGGTGCTGGACTACGCCGTCAACCCGCTCGTCGCCGGGTTCTACGCCGGCGATCCCGCCGCCCTCTCCACCCGGCACGCGTTTGCCCAGTTGTGGGAGATCGAACGAAAACACGGGTCGATCATCCGCGGCCAGATTGCCGCGATGAAGCAACTCCGCGCCCGCGGCGAGCCCCGCACCTCCCGGATCGTGTCCTTCGCCCGCGGCCTGGAGACGCTGCCGGCCACCCTGGCGGCCCGCCTGCCGGCCGGCGCCGTTCGCCTCCGCGCTCCCGTCATCAATCTGGCCGCGGGGCGGCCATGGAAGGTGGTCTGGCGGCGCGACGGACTGGCGGCAACGGAGGAATTCGACGCCGTGATATTGGCGCTACCGGCCCAGGCGTTGGCCCGCCTGCCGGTGGGTCCGACGGACTCGTGCCCCCTGGCCGCGCTGGAGCTGGTCGAGTATCCGCCGGTGACCACGCTGTTCCTCGGCTTCCGCCGCGAACAGGTGCGCCATCCGCTCGACGGTTTCGGCGGCCTCGTGCCCGCCGTGGAACGACGCTCCGTCCTCGGCGTGCTGTTTTCCTCGTCCCTGTTCCCGAACCGCGCGCCCGCCGGGCACGTCGCCTTGACGGTGTACGTCGGCGGCACCCGCCAGCCCGACCTTGCGCGGCTGGCGCCGGAGGTGTTGCGACCGCGGGTCCTTGCCGACCTCGGCCAGTTGCTGGGCGTGACCGGCGAGCCGGCCTTCGCCCACACGACCTTTTGGCCGCGCGCGATCCCCCAATACAACCTCGGTTACGAGCGGGTCTTGGAGGCGATCGAACGCGCGGAATCGCGGCATCCGGGGCTGTTTGTCGGCGGCCACGTGCGCGACGGCATCTCCCTCACGAACTGCATCGCCGCCGGCCAGCGCCTGGCCGACGCCGCCGGGCGCTACGGGCCGGTTTAGGCGCCGGCGCCGGCGGTTTTGGCGCCCGGCGCGGCGCTTGATTTTCACTCGAAAATCACCGCGGGTCTCCGCGGCGGCGCGGGGTTCCCTCTTCCCTTGACTCAACAGGGGCTTGGCATAGCCTCACGCGCTTTTTCCCGGATGGCGCAAGAACTCAAAGACACGTTGCGTTTGCCGAAGACGGAATTCCCGATGCGCGCCAATCTCGTGCACCGCGAGCCCGCGCGGCTGGCCCATTGGGAAAAACTCGACCTGTACGACGCCCTCCAGAAGAAGCGCGCCGCGGCGCCGGTGTACGTGCTGCACGACGGTCCCCCTTTCACCAACGGGGACGTGCACATCGGCACCGCGATGAACAAGACCCTCAAGGACATTATCAACCGATACAAGTCCATGCGGGGATTCCGCACGCCCTACGTGCCCGGGTGGGACTGCCACGGCCTGCCGATCGAACAAAAGGTCACGCGGGAGTTGCAGGAGCAGCACCAGACCGTCTCCGTGACCGGGCTGCGGCGGCGTTGCGACGAGTTTTCGGAGCATTGGATCCGTCGGCAGACGGAACAGTTTCAACGCCTCGGTGTGCTGGGCGACTGGCCGCATCAGTACAAGACGAAATCGCCGGCCTTCGAAGCCGTCATCCTGCGCACCTTCGCCGCGTTCATCGAGCAGGGCCTCGTCTACCGGGCTAAGAAGCCGGTCTATTGGTCCATTCCGTTCGAGACTGCGCTGGCCGAGGCCGAGATCGAATACAAGGATCATGTCAGCCCGTCCATCTGGGTGAAGTTTCCGGTGCCTCCGGCGGAGGCGGCGAAGTTCGGTCTGCCGACCGACCAGCCGCTCTTCATCGTCATCTGGACCACGACCCCCTGGACGCTGCCGGCGAACCTGGCGATCGCGGTGAATCCCGCCGAGCCCTATCGCCTCGTGCGTCTCGTCTTCGAAGACGGCCGGCAGGAACTCGTGATCGTTGCGCAGAACTGCCTCGAGCGGTTCCTCGCCGACCTGAGCCACGCCCGGGCGGGGGTCGACCGGCACGAGGCGCTCTCGGCCCACCCGGGCGAATCGCTGCAGGGGCTGCAGGCCCGCCATCCCTTCATCGACCGCCCCTCGCCGGTCGTCCTGGCCGACTACGTGACCCCCGACAGCGGCACCGGCTGCGTGCACACCGCCCCCGGACACGGAGTCGAGGATTACCTGACGGGCCTCAAGTACCACCTGGAGATCTACTGTCCGGTCGGCGACGAGGGCCGGTTCGTCGACGACGGGCGGGTGCCGGCCGACCTGGTTGGTCTGACCACGCTCGAGACGGTGGAGGATCTGGCGAAAAAGCGCACCTCCCCGGCCAACCTCGCCGTGCTGAAGAAGCTCGAGGCGGCCGGCGCCCTGCTGGCGCACAGCCGCTTCACCCACAGCTATCCCCATTGCTGGCGCTCCAAGACCCCCATCGTCTTCCGGGCGGTCGACCAATGGTTCGTGTCCCTCGACAAGGGCGGCGCGCGCCGGGCGGCGCTGGACGCCATCGGCCGGGTCGAGTGGATCCCGGCGTGGGGCGAAGCCCGCATCCGCGCCGCCGTCGAATCGCGGCCCGATTGGTGCATCAGCCGGCAGCGCGCCTGGGGCGTGCCCATCCCGGCCTTCTTCGACAGTGGCAACCGCGCCCTGCTCGATGCCGGCGTCGTGCGGGGCATCGCGGACCAGGTCGAGACCCGCGGCACCAGCCTCTGGTTCGAGTCCACGCCGGCGCAACTGCTTGACGGCATCGCGTTGCCCGCCGACTGGCCCGCCCCCGCCGAGCTGACCCGGGGACGCGACACGCTCGACGTGTGGTTCGATTCCGGTTCCACCCACGCCGCGACCCTGAAGTCCGGCCAGGGCGGCACCCGCTGGCCGGCGGACCTTTACCTGGAGGGCAGCGATCAACACCGCGGCTGGTTCCAGTCCTCCCTGTGGACCGCGGTGATCGCCCTCGGGGGAGCCCCCTACCGCACCGTTCTCACCCACGGCTTCATCGTCGACGAGGACCGCAAGAAGATCTCCAAGAGCGCCAGTTACGAAAAACCGCGGACCAGCGACGCCTACGTCGCCGACTATGGCGCGGACGTCATCCGCCTGTGGATCGCGTCGCAGGATTTCCGCAACGACATTCCGATCTCCCAGGAGATCCTGTCGCACGTGGGCGAGACCTACCGGACGTTGCGCAACACGTTCCGGTTCCAACTCGCGAACCTGTACGATTTCGACCCCATCATTCATTCCGTGCCGGTCGAGCACATGGACAACCTCGACCGCTGGGCCCTGCACCGGACGGCCGAGCTGGCCCGGCAGTGCACGGCCGCCTTCGACGCCTTTGAATTCCACCGCGTCTACCAGCTCTGCAACCAATTCTGCGCGGTCACCCTCTCGGCCACCTATCACGACATTCTCAAGGACCGGCTCTACACGCTCGCCGCGGCGGACCCGCTCCGGCGTTCGTCGCAGACCGCGATCCACCGGATCTTCCACGTGCTCGCCGGCTTGCTCGCCCCGGTCATCCCCTTCACGACCGACGAGGCCTGGTCCTATGCCACGGCGAACGCCGAGTTCGCGCCGGATTCGCTGCACCTGCAGGACTGGCCCGCGGTCGATCCATCGTGGATTGACCAGGAGCTGGACGATTACGTGACCCGGCTCCTGGCCGTAAAGAGCCTGGTCAATGAGAAGATCGAGGCCCTGCGCAACGCCGGCACCATCGGAAAATCGCTGCAGGCCAACGTCGCGCTGCCGGCGGTCGTGCCGGTGTCCGGCCAGCCGTTCGCGATCGAGACCACGACGATCAACCTTTCCGAGTTTTTCCTGACCTCGGGCATCGCGGTGACGTCCGGACCGGGGGAGATCCGGGTCTTCCCCACCGCGGAATCCAGTGTCCGCAACGGCGAGATCGTTTTCGAGAGCAGCCAGAAGTGCCCGCGCTGCTGGCGGGAGCTGCCGGCCGGCGATTTCCGCCAAACCTCCCTCGGCAATCTCTGCTCACGTTGCGCCGAAGCCATCCGTGGCTAGCTTCATCAACCCTCCGTGTCCCTTTATCATCATGGCCAAGAACAAAAAGTCCTCCCCCGCCCGGAAGCCCGCCAAGGGCGCCCCCGCACGCAAGCCGGTCGCCGCCAAAAAGCCCGCCGCCGGCGCCGGGAAGGCGCCGGCCGAGCGCACGGTCCCGGCGACCGCGAAGGACCTGAAACGCCGCCTGCTCGGGCACAAGAGCGCGAAACCCATCGCTTTCAGCCTGGATGAGGTCCGGGAGATCGCCAAACGGAACGAGAAACGCGCCGCCCGCACCCCCGACCAAGTCCCCAGCCGGGGCGGCGCCGAGGCGGCGCGCCCCGAACTCCCCCCGAAGGGCGCCAGCCGTCCGCCGATCCCCCACCACATCAAGGCCGCCTCGCTCGCCGACATCCTCGGTTTTCACCCGGGCCGGACCCACAAGGCGAGCGCGGACGACGACGAGGCCGCGGAGGTGCCCGAGAAGTACCGCCGCTACTACAAGCTCCTTGTCGACCTGCGCAGTCACGTGCTTGAGGCTCTGGGCCAGCATTCCGAGGAGACGCTCAAGCGCTCCGCCAAGGATGACGCTGGCGATCTCTCCGGCTATGGGCAGCACATGGCCGATGCGGGCACCGACACCTTCGACCGCGACTTCGCCCTCAGCCTCGTGTCCAGTGAACAGGAGGCCCTGTCCGAGATCGAGGCCGCGATCGAGCGCATCCATGCGGGCACCTACGGCATCTGCGAACTGACCGGCAAACCCATCAGCCGCGACCGCCTGCAGGCCGTGCCGTTCACCCGTTATTCCGCCGAGGCCCAGTAAGAGCTGGAGAAGTCCAAACATCGCTCGATCCAGCGGGCCGGCATCTTCGCCGACGCGAGCGGCGAGGAGGGCGGAAAGCTGCTGGAAGAAGAGCCTGAAGAATGACGGCTGATTTGCCTGGCCGCCCGGCCAAGCCGCCCGTTGCTCCCACGACCGCGCCGCCGCGTCCCTGGCTGCGGCGGGTTCTGGCCTACCGGCTGCTGCTGAGCCTGGCCCTCGGGGTGTTCGTTCTCGACCAGGCCACCAAGGCATGGATCGCCGCCCGCCTGCCCTATCCGACCTACGGCCCGCCGGGCCATATCGTGGTGATCGACGGGTTTCTCTACCTCGTGCATGTCGGCAACACCGGGGCGGCCTGGAGCCTGTTCAGCGGCCGGAGCGGCCTGCTCGCCGTCCTGGCGGTCCTCACCCTGCTGGCGATCTTCGCGTGGCGCCGGCAGCTCGGGCTCCGCGTCTGGCCGGTGCAGCTCAGCTTCGGACTGCTCTGCGGCGGCATTCTGGGCAATCTCGTCGACCGGCTGATCCACGGGCACGTGGTCGACTTCCTCGATTTTCACTTCGGCAGCTACGTGTACCCGACCTTCAACCTCGCCGATTCCGGCATCTGCATCGGCGTCATCATCTACCTGGGGCATACCCTGCGCCACCCCCCCGAGCCCCCGCCGCCCGAGCAGGGTTGAGGCGGGGGGCGATAGCGACGGTCGGAGTGCACGGGGCGACCGCGGCTCACTGCCGGCTGCCGCGCTCGCGCTGGTACCATACGAGCACCGCTCCAAACACCATCGCATTGGCCGCGCTGAAGCCGACCGCGAGCCACAGGTGCGCCAGCAGATTCGCGCTCAGGCAAACCGCCGCCAGCCCAAGCAGCACCGCGGCCGGCACCCAGGCCTGCCGCCGGCTCCGCGCCTCCGTCGTGCTCCAATTGTCGCCCAGAATCACCAACCCCAGACCCAGGCCGAGCGCCAGCGTGAACCAGCCCGCCAGCACGGACCAGGGCACTCCTGGAAAGGCGCCCGGGAACTGCGCGGCGCCCACCCGCGCGCCGGGCCAGCGCCAGTAGTCGCGGACGTCGCCGACGAATGGCAGCAGCATCAGGCCCAACAGGGTCGCGATCACCGCCGTGAAGGCCGAGACGCCCGCCCGCATCTCCCCCCACAGCCCTTCCACCACCAGGTAGCCGCCGCCCACCACCACCCACCACAGCAGCGGCACATCCACCGGCACGAAGCCGACGGTCGGCAACGCCTGCGCGGGAAAGGACAGGCGGCCGAACAGAAAGCCATTCCGCACGGCCAGCATCGTGATGACCAGGCTCGACAGGCCCACCCAGACCAGACACACCCAGGCCCGGGTGATGCCGACCCGCTCGCGCCAGGCTAGTCCCACCAGCCACGCCGCGAGCAGCAGCAAACCCGTCCAACCCAGACGGCCCGCACCGGGCGTTCCGCGAACGGCCTGCGCCACCAACTCCCCGACGGCACCCGCGGCGAAGAGCCCTGCGGCGAGGCGAAAATGCCAGCGCGCCGTCGTGCCCACGGAAATGCGGTCATCCGGCCTCACTCGATGTTGGCCATCTGCTCGCGCACCCGCTCGAGCTCGTTCTTGAATTCGATCACGGCCCGGGCGATCTCCAGATCGTTCGCCTTGCTGCCGACCGTGTGGCTCTCCCGGCTGACCTCCTGCAGAATGAACTCCGCCTTGCGGCCGATTTCCCCCTCGGATTGCAGCAGCGCGTCCAGTTGCTCGAGATGACTCCGCAGCCGGGTCAGCTCCTCGCTGATGTCGCAGCGGTCGGCGAACACGGCAATCTCCTTGAGCACCCGCTCGTCGCTCAGATCCAGCTCCAGCCCGGCCTCCCGCAGGCGTTTGAACAGCAGGTCGCGGTAGGCCCCCGGCTCCTTGGGCGCCCGCACCGCGATTGCCTCGAGCTGGCGGCCGAGGCTCGCGACGCGCGCCCGCAGGTCGGCCTGCAGCGTCGCGCCCTCCGCCGCCCGCATCGCCGCGAATCCGCGCAGCGCCTCGTCGAGCGCCGCCAGCAAACCCGGCCGGCCGGCCTCCGCCTCGGGAATCTCCGCCCCCTGCCGTCCCGTGCTCGCGATGCGCCACAGCAGTTCGGCGGTCAGCTCAAAACGCACGCCCTGCTTCTCCGCCAGGGCCCGCAGACCTTCGATCGTCCGCGCCACGCCCTCCTCGGACCATAAAATCTCCGGCGTCATCGGGCCGCCCGTCACCTCCACGTCCACGTGCACCTTGCCGCGCCACGCCACCCGGCGCACCTCCGCCGCGACTGCGGGCTCCAGGCTCTCCCATTCCCGGGGCAGCGCCACGCTCAGGTCGAGCGTCTTCCGGTTCACCGAACTCACCTGCACCGTCAGGGTGTGGCCGCGCAACGTCGTCGCCCCCCTGCCATAGCCGGTCATGCTGTTCATGAATGCGAAGTAACAAGTAACAAGGATCAAGTAGCAAGACCGGCCAGACGCAGTCAGAGTCACTCGCCTCCGGTGTCGTCCTTGGCGGCGATCGCCGCAAAAATGAGTTTCAGTTCACCGGCTTCCATCACCAACCGTTGTCGTTCCTTCTTCAGCGACGAATTGTCGCCCACAAAGATCAGGCGCAGCCATAATCCGGATTCGCGCGATTCCTTCCGGCAGATCTTGATGCGGAAGAAAAAGTCCTTCCGACTGACCCCTTCCTGCGCTTCGAGATAGTTGGCGGCCACCGAGCCCGAAGAACGCACCAACTGCTTCGCGTCTTCGTAATTCGAAAGGCTCTTGGGGAGCTGGTTCACGAAGCTCCGCACCTCCGACGCGAAGCGGTACGTTCTCTCCACCAGATCTTCGGGCTGCTCGGACATGGTCTTGGCACTTGGTACTTGTGACTTGTTACTTCGCGGCAGAGCGGAGCATCGCCGCGACCTGTTGCACATCCTTGTCTCCCCTGCCGGAGAGGCTGACGACGATGATGCGGTCGGGCGGAAGTTCGCGGGCGCGCTTGAGCGCGTGGGCCACTGCATGCGTGCTTTCCAGGGCGGGAATGATGCCCTCCAGGTGCGACAACAACTGGAAGCTTTCCAGCACCTCGTCGTCGGTGGCGTAGGCAAACTCGATGCGGCCGCGGTCCCGGTAGAACGCGTGCTCGGGACCGACCGCGGCGTAGTCGAGACCCGCGCTCACCGAGTGGGTCGGCTCGATCTGGCCGTCCGCGTTCTGCAGGAGAAACGTCTTGCAGCCCTGCAGCACGCCGAGGCGGCCGCCGGCGAACCGGGCTGCGTGGTCCCCGGGCCGGATTCCGCGCCCGCCGGCCTCCACGCCGACCAGGCGCACCGCCTCGTCCTCCAGGAAATCGAAGAACAACGCCAGCGAGTTCGAGCCGCCGCCCACGCAGGCGATCAGTTCGTCGGGCAGGCGGCCCTCGCGGGCCAGGATCTGCTCCCGCGCCTCGCGCCCCACCACGCGCTGGAAGTCCCGCACCATCATGGGATACGGATGGGCCCCGTAGACCGTGCCGAGGATGTAGTGGGTGGACCGCACATTGGTGACCCAGTCGCGCATGGCTTCGTTGATGGCCTCCTTCAGCGTCTTCTGGCCGGCGTCCACCCGCCGCACCTCGGCTCCCATGAGCCGCATCCGGAACACGTTCAGCGCCTGGCGTTCCATGTCCACCGCCCCCATGTACACCACGCACTCCAGGCCGAATCGGGCGCAGGCGCTGGCCGTGGCCACGCCATGCTGACCGGCACCCGTTTCGGCGATGATCCGCCGCTTGCCCATCCGGCGGGCGAGCAGGGCCTGGCCGAGGGCGTTGTTGATTTTGTGGGCCCCCGTATGCAGGAGGTCCTCGCGTTTGAAATAGATCCGGGCCCCGCCGCCATGGCGGGTCAGGCGCTCGGCAAAATAGAGCGGCGTCGGCCGCCCCGCGAAATCGCGCAATTCGCGGTCGAGTTCCGCTTGAAACTCGGGGTCCTGCTTCGCCGCCGCGTATGCTGCCGTCAGTTCGGCCAGCGCGGTCATGAGCGTCTCCGGCACAAACACCCCGCCGTACGGACCGAAATGCCCGGCGGCGTCGGGCAGGGAACAGCGGTCGAGCGGCGGCTGGGCTGGGGCGGACATGGGCAGGCCAACGTGGCCGCTCGTCCCCCGCCACGCAACGGCGAACTTGGGACGCGTTGAACGTCTCCGCGCACGAGGGCGGCAATGTCCACCTCCGCTGGCCCGGCGGCTTCTGCTGCCGCCCCGCGGCCAGGCACCGGCCCGGGTATCCCGACGACCTCCGGTGCGAATGCCCGCGCGACAACCGCCAGGCGACGGGGGACGAGGCGCGCGGGCGGAAGACCAAGGCCAAGCCGGTGGATCCAATCCGCCGCGGCGGCCGCGCGGGCCACCTCGTGATACCCCTGGCCAGAGCCGGAACGGCCGTTGACGCCCGCAGCCGTTCATGGCTGGGTGGTTGCGTCCCCATGAAGTCCGTCCAGTACTCGCTGGGGATCCTCGGCGCCACCCTCGGCCTGGCCGGCTGTTATCTGCCTTTGGGAAGCCGGGTGGTCTCCGAGCGCGAGATCGGCAGCCGGACGGACCCGGTGAGCAGCGAAAAAGTGGCGATCGTGCGGCGCGAAGTCCGCCAGCGCATCATTTCGCCGGTGGAGCCGCTCAGCGACGAGCAGATCGGCCACAACTACATCACCTGGCACCACTATTACCTGTTGCGCGGTGCGGAAGAGCAGAGGCTCAGGTTTCTCGAGAAAGGTTTCCGCGGTTTCACCGATCCCCACAACCAGATCGAGGAAATCGAGCAACGCGTGCTGTCCATCGCCGGCACCACGAGCTGGATTGCCGTGCGCGCGGTCAAGAGGGATGGCCCCTACGTGGATCTCGAAATCACCGTCTTCGACGACGGGCTGCGCCACCGGATCACCACCTTGGCCGGGGTGCGCCACCGACCCGCCTCGGTCGAGGCCGGCCACCAAGGGCTGAGCTACATTCGCAGCCTGCATTTCCAGAATGGGAACCGTGAAATCGGCTATCGGACGCGCGACGGAGCCTTTGTGCTCGACGCCACGACCCTGCTGGTTCGCCAGCTCCGTGACGCGCCCCTGGTGCGGCCACTGCCGGAACCAACTGCCGCGCCCGGAGCCTGATCGCGGTGCCGGCCGGGAGCAGCCATCCCCGGCCGGGCCTCACGCCCGTTTCACCGTCACCAGGGTCAGGTCGTCGCGGTAATGATCGCGTCCCGTGAAACGCCGGACGTGCTCCAGGATGCCTTCGTTGACCTCGGCGGCGCTGCGACCCCACAGGGCCCGCGCCGCGTCGGCCAGCCGGCTGCCGGAGAACTCCTGATCCGCCTCATTGGCGGCCTCCGTGATGCCGTCCGTATAAAGCACCAGCGCGTCGCCCGGCGTGAACGGCGCCACCTGATCGTCGATCACCGCTTCGAACATCGCCGGCTCGACCATGCCGACCGGCATGCCCTCGGAGCCGACGAATTCGCTCACCGCCTTGCCCGTGGCCGGATTGCGCCGCACCAGCAGCGGCAGTTCGTGACCGGCCCGGGCCAGCGTCACCACGCCGCGCTCCAGGTCCACCACGGCGTAGATGATCGTGATGAACATGTCGCGCCGGACATCGGCCGCCATGGCCCGGTTCACCTCGCCGAGCACGCGGGCCGGCGAGTCGTGCCGCGGGGCGATCTGCTCCAGGTGCGTGCGGCAGATGGCCATCAGCAGTGAGGCGGGGATGCCCTTGCCCGACACGTCGGCCACGGCGATGCCGAGGCGGCGCGGGCCCAGCGGATAGAAGCCATAGAAGTCGCCCCCGATCTTCTGGGTGGGCACGTAGTGGGCGGCTACCTCCAGGCCTTCGACCTGCGGCGTCGCGGCCGGCAGCAGCATCTGCTGGATGCTGCTCGCCACTGCCAGGTCAAGATCGAGCTGGCGCCTCTCAATCTGGTAGTGCAGGGACTCCAGGTTGTGCAACGCGAGGCCGGCCTGCTCCGCCAGCGACTCGGCCAGCGAAAAATCATTCACGGTGAACGGCATGCCGTCGGCCGGGTTGGCCACCGCCAGCACCCCGATCACCCGGTCCTGGAACAGGATCGGCGCCGCGATGACCGACTTCACGGCCAGCGCCGGATCGTCGTGTTTCACAATGCGGGGATCGGATACCGCGTCGGTTATAAGTTCGCCCTGGCGCGTCCGCGCCACCCGGCCGACCACGCCCTCGCTGATGTCGAACGTCTCCGACTTGAGCACCTGCTCGATGAAGCGGGCGCGCGTCGTCAGCCTCGCCTTCGTCTGGGTTGCCAGCGGGCGGTGGGGCGGAAACAGGCCCTCGACCGCCACGCCTTGCATCTGGTTGTCCGCGCGTTTTTCAAAGATGCAGGCGCTCAATGCCCCGGTGCAGAGGATCGACGCGTGCACGATCCGCTGAAACAACTCCTCCCGCGATACCCCCTCGCCGAGCGCCCGGACCATGTGGTGCATGAAATCGACCACGATCTGCTTTTCCTGGGTCAGCAGCAGTTTTTCCTCCTCCAATCGGTCCGCGCGTTCCCGGGCCCGCACTCCGACCCAGAAGACCGCCAGGGCTCCGACGGCCAGCCCGATGAGGAAGAAGAGCATGGGGCGGATTCTTGAGGCACCCGCCAACGGGTCCAGACAGAAGGTGAATGGCCGAAGGCGAGATCGCCGCGGGGCCGGTATCCGGCGCGCCGGGCCGGCCGCATCATCCAGTCGCCTGCTCCGCCGCCGGAGAATCCGGCTTCCGCTCCACGCGCTCGCGCAGGAACACCATCAGATCTTGAAACCGCC
>JBJKRD010000089.1:0-5320 GCA_046704925.1 Opitutaceae bacterium
TCCGCCGGCCGGTCGCGGGCCCGTCGGCCCCCGCGGGCGGCGTCACAACAGCTTTCCCGGCTGATATTCCGCCGCCCCTTTGACCCGCTTGGCCAGCGGCTGCACCTCGGCCACAAACGCGTCCACCTGATGCGGCGCCGCCCCCACGTACCGGTTGCTCTCCGCAAGGATCGCCTGCAGTTGCTTCTTGTTCAAACCGATGCGCTTGTCCGTCGCCAGGCGCGAGAGCAGGTCGGTTTCGCCGTTGGTGCTCCCGTTGCGCAGCGCCCGGGCGGCGGCCAGCGCATGTTCCTGGATGGCGGCGTGGGCGACCTCGCGGCCCGCCCCGTTCTTCACCGCCTCCATCAGGATGGTGGTGGAGGCGAGGAACGGCAGATTGCGTTCGTTCTCGATGGCGATGGCGGCGGGAAAGACCTCCATCTGCTTCAACACGGTCAGAAAGGTTTCCAGCAGGCCGTCGATGGCAAAGCATGCGTCCGGCAGCGCCACCCGGCGCACCACGGAACAGGACACGTCGCCCTCGTTCCATTGGTCGCCGCTGAGCGAGGCGGTCATGGTCACGTACCCCCCCAACACCGCGTGGAACCCGCAAATCCGCTCGCAATTGCGGGCGTTCACCTTGTGGGGCATCACCGAGGAGCCGACCTGGCCCTCCTTGAAACCCTCGCTGAGCAGACCCTGACCCGCCATCAGCCGGACCGTGTGCGCAAAGCTTGCGCCGGCCGCCCCGACCTGGTGCAGCGTCGAAGCCACCTCAAAATCGAGGCTGCGCGGGTACACCTGGCCCACGGCGATCATCGGCGCATGAAAACCCAGATGCCGGATGATCCGGTTCTCCAGTTCCGCCACGCGGTCGGCGCGCCCACCCAGCAGGGTCAGCTGGTCCAGTTGCGTGCCCACCGCCCCCTTCAGGCCGCGCACCGGATAGCGCTCGATCAGGTTTTCCAGGCGGCCCAGGGCGATCAGCAACTCCTGCCCGAACATGGCCAGACGTTTGCCCAGGGTGGTCGGCTGCGCCGGCACGTTGTGCGTGCGGCCCGTGATCATGAGATCGCGGTGGGCCTCGGCCTGTCGCGCCAGCGCCAGCAGCGCGGCCACCGCCTTGAAGTGCACGACCTTCAGCGATCGATAAATCTGCAGCTGCTCGACATTCTCCGTCAGATCACGGCTGGTCAGCCCGAGATGGATGAACTGGCGCCCCGCCAGCTCGGAAAACTCCTCCAGCCGCGCCTTCACGTCGTGCAACGTGACCTGTTCGCGGCGCCGGATGGAGACAAGGTTGATGATGTCCTTGACGCGCTCGTAATCCTTGATCGCCTCCGCCGGGATCGGGACGCCGAGATCCTTCTGCGCCTTCATCACCGCGATCCAAAAATCGCGCTCGAGCAGGATCCGGCCCGACACCGACCAGATGTCCTTGATCGCCGGCGAGGCATAGCGCTCGGCGAGGATGTTGGCGATGGGCACGGGGGTCGCCGGCGCCGGCGCGGCCGCGGCTTCGGGGGAGGCGGGCGGGAAAGGCGTGCCCGTGCTGAACGACGATGGCTTCAAGGCGGGAAGAGCAGAGCGGGGAGCCGTAACAAAACCCCTGCCCGATAGCTACAGAAAAATCGGCCGTCGGCCCGCCATGTCCCTGGCCGGATTGCGGCCGCGCGTCATGCCAGGCACCGCACGGCCATCTCGCGCAGCACCTCCTCCTGGTCGTCCGGACGGCGGATGATTCCCTCGAAAGCGGCAATGAATTCCTGCTGGTTGTCGATCAGCCGGCGCAACGGCGGGAGGCTGGCGCCAGCCGCCAGTTTGCCCAGATACCAGAGATTCTGCGTGAAGATGTTGAACGGGCTTTTGTCCTCCCCATCCCCGAAACGGTCCTTCCAAGCGACCGCGGCGCGCTCAAACCCCGCCTTGTCGAGGCCCCGCGGTCCCCACCGGACCTCGCCCGCATCGACCAGCACCCGCAGCTGAATCAGCAGCCGGTTGCGGTTCTGCAGGGCGGTGATGATCGGGCGTGCGTCGCCGCCGGCGAAGAAATGCCGGTGCAGGGCGGCGAGCATCCACGGCAGATTGCCGCTGCCGAAGGCCTCGGCCGCCTCGAAAAAATCCCCCTCGGCGAAATTTGGCGTCAATTCCGCCACCGCCGTCTCGTTGATCACGGCGTCATCCCCGGCGCCGGCATGGGTCGCCAGCTTTTTCACCTCTTCGACCAGCAGGCGCGCATTCGGCCCCACCTTGGCCAGCAGCAGTTCCAATCCGTCGGGCGTGATCGTCACGCCCTGCGCCGCCGCCTCCCCCAGGGCCACCTGCGCCAGCATCGCACCCCCTTCCCGGCCCCCCTCGCCCACCAGCACGTAGTCCGCGGTCGCTTCGCACCATTTGAGGAACGACCGCCGGCGGTCCACCGGCGCCGCCGTCACCACCACCGCGACCTCCTCCGGGTTCAACCCGCCCAGCAGCCCCTTCAAATCCTCCACCCGACCGAGCGTGCCCTCGGCCCGGCCCGTCACGGTGTCGGCCAGGAAGCTCACGTCTTTGAACCACACGACCCGCTTCCCGCCGAAGAGCGACAGCGTTTGCACCGCGTCGCGCAGGCGGTTCACCGCCGCCGCCACCTCGCCGACGTTGTTGGCGAACCCGCTGACGATCTCCCGGGAAAACTCGTCGGCCGTCCCCGCCGCCAGCGCCTCGTAGCGCTCCCTCCCCAATCGGTTGACGAGGAAGTCGTCCGGCCCGCAGATGAAAATGAACGGTCTTGCCGACATCGAACTCCGGTTTGCCGGCGAACGGCCCCGACGGCACGCCAAAAAAAAGCCGGGCAGGCCGCGCCGCGATGGAGGCTGGCGCCGGACGCCCCGCCGGCCTACAAGATCATGGCACCCCCCCCTGCCCGTGCACCCCGAGACCCTGGTTCCCGTCCTTGTCATCGCGCTGTTCGTGACCCTCGGAGCCTTGGCCGTCCGCGCGGCCGCAAAACAGCAGCGCCGGGCGCGCGACCAGCTCGCCGCCCTGGCCGCGCGCCTGGGCCTCTCGCTTCGGCGTCAGCCCGCGAGACTCGGCTTCGAGCCCCCGCCCAGCGTCGAAGGACAACATCACCACCGCGCCGTCCGGTTCTACAACTACACGACGGGGTCCGGGAAGAGCCGCACCACCTGGAGCGCGGTTTCGGCCGCCTTCGGCGGCACCGGCGGCTTCACCCTCGAGTTGATCCCGGAGAATTTTTTCTTCCGCATGGCGACCGCCCTCGGGATGCAGGACATCCGGATCGGCGATCCCGCCTTCGACCAGACCTTTGTGGTCAAATCCAACGATCCCGCCTACGCGGCGGCCGCGTTGCTGCCGGAAATCCGCGCCCGGCTGCTCGATCAGCGCCAACGCGGGGCCCACGGACATCTGGCGATCAAGGATGGAATCGTGCGCTACGCGGAGGTCGGCGGCTTCGACGACGAGGCGCGCGTCAATCGCCTGGCCGCCATGCTGGACATCACCTGTGATCTCGCGGAGGTGGCCGAGGTCCGGGCGTCCTAGCCCCCGGGCGGGGCCGCCGGGCGGGGCCGGGCCGGCGCGACGGGAAAAACTGAACGGCCGACGGAGCGATAACCGCCTTGGGCGTCGCTTGGATTGGTCGAAAAGGCGGTGCCCAGCTTCAGCAGATTCACCCAGGACGACCGTTGGGCATAGGCCGCGGCACCTTCCGTCCCAAGCACCGCCTGCAGATCGGCCTGGGCCTTGGCGGCGAGGGATTGGAGCTGCGTCCGCCGGTCCGACGCCGATAGCGAGGGGTCGGCGTTGATCCGCATCGATTCAACGGCATAATCGTCGCGGGTGCCCAGCACCGTGGCCGGCGTGTTGTCCGGGAGATTCAGCCGGCGGGTGAGGACGGCAAGCGTGTGATTGTCGGGATCGTCGGCCTGCTGGGCGGCGGCGACCTGCGCGGGTCCGAGCACCGCCTGGATGTCGGCGTTCAGCTTCTGTGCCGCCGCCTGGCGCGCCTGGATGGTTTCCGGCGTCGGGGGACCGGAGGTCTGCCCGGACCACCGATCGAGGTACGCCTGCTGCAGGGCGACCAGCTGCCGGTATTCGTCTTCGCTTTGGATCACATCGCCGTACCGGTTGCGGATCGTCATGGCGGCGGGCGAGGTGCGGAGTTGGACCTCTTCCCGCTCATCCGGCGTGAGCGAGGCCGCAATGTCGTGCGCCTTCGCCGCCTGCAGCACCTGCAATTTTTCGCGGTCGGATGGCAGTTGGATGCCCTCCGAATCGAGGTAAACCTGCTCCTGCATGTCCGCATAATCCTGGTCGATGCGGCGCAACTGCTCGCGTTTGGCGGCGGGGAGAAAGGCATAACGCGTGTCGGTGCCGCCGTACACGGTGGCGTCGTCGCCGTAGGCCTCGCGAATCGCGGCGGTGAACTCCCGCTGGGCCTCGATGATCGCGGCCCGACGCTTCATCGCCTGGGGGTCGTTGAAGATCGAAGCGGGACGCCGCCAGTAGCGGTCGTCGGGCGCCGGTGCGGGCTGCGCGGCCCGCATCCGGGCCTGAAGCCGGGCGAAGGCCCGACCGACCTTGAGCTCGCGGATCGTCTCCGCGGACAAGCCGGCGTCTTTGAGCACCGCCACGTCGCCCGATTCGATTCCGGCGATCAGGCGGCTGATGGCGGCAGGTTCCGCGGACTTGGGACCATTGGTCGCGGATCCCGACGCGGCGCCGGCCGGATTGCCAGCCGGCGGAAGCGACGATCGATGGATGAGCCACGCGGCGTTGGCCGCCAGGGACACGACGAGCAGGACCGCGAGCAGACGCTTTGCCATGATGGGAAAATACCCCTACCCCCAAGATCGGGGCAATCGCGACGACTGGCCCGGCCCACCGGGGGATCCGGCCATCGTCCCCGCTCAGAAGAGCTCCAGCTGGGTGCCGGCCGGCCGGCGAAAATCGGCCGTCGACAGCTCGATTTCCCCGAGGCGCAGGCCCGCCCGACGCGCCGCGGCATGAAACAGGTCGTGAATCTGTCTGGCGAAGGCCCCCTCGCCGCGCATGCGTCGGCCGAACTGCGCATCGTTGAGCCGGCCGCCGCGCATCGACCGCAACCGGGCCACCACCCGCTCCTTCTTGCCCGGCTCATGCGCGTCGAGCCAGGCCAGAAACACGTCCTTCACCGCGTAGGGCAGGCGCAGGATCTCGTAACCGGCGTACCGCGCCCCCGCCGCGGCCGCCGCCGCCAGGATGGCCGGCATCTCGTGATCGGTCAGTCCGGGAATGACCGGCGCCACCAGCACGTTCACCGGCACCCCGATCTCCGCCAGACGCCGGATCGCCTCCAGGC
>JBJKRD010000090.1:0-3359 GCA_046704925.1 Opitutaceae bacterium
AACGGCACCGGCGGGATGGGGTAATCGGCCGCCGCCGCGCCGGCCCCCGGCGCCATCACGGCCAATATCCACCCGGCCAGAAACGGGTGAAACTCACCAGCGAACCTGCTCATGCGCGCATCACAACCAAGCGACGCGTGAAGACAAGGCCGTCTTCGGCCGGGCGCGTTCCCTTCCCCCCTGGCCGGGCGTGTCATTCTCCTTGCCGGCCACGCCGGCCGACCCATAACCCTACCCCGCGCCATGAATATTCAGCCGACCCGGGAAAATTTTCTGCGCCAGTGCGAACAGGGCAATGTCATCCCGGTTTACGCCGATCTCATGGCCGACTTCGAGACGCCGGTGTCGGCGTACGCGAAGCTCAAGGCCTCCGGCCCGGCGTACCTGCTGGAGTCGATCGAGGGGGGCGAGAACGTCTCCCGCTACAGCTTCATCGGCTGCCGGCCGCGCCGGGTCTTCGCCTGCTATGCGGAATCCACCGAGATTCGCGAGCCCGGCCGGCCGCCCCGCCGGGTGCCGACGCCGGGGGACCCGCTGGCGCTGGTCGAGGCCGAGATCGCCGGCTACCGCCCCGTCCAGGTGCCGGGCATGCCCCGCTTCATGGGCGGCGCCGTGGGCTTCGTCGGCTACGAATACATTCACCGCCTCGAGCCCACCGTACCCACGGCGGCGCGCGACGAGCTCGGGCTGCCGCTCGCCTACTTCATGCTGTCGGATTCCCTGCTGATGTTCGACCGGGCGAAGCAGACCCTGCGCCTCTGCGTCAACGCGCACGTCGCCCCGGCAGCGGGCGCCGTGCCCGCCGCCCGCTCCGCTGCGGCCGCGGTCTACGAAGCGGCGGTTGCCGAGTTGCACCACCTGGCCGATCTGCTCCGGCAACCGCATGAACTCGCCTCCGCGCCGCTGGCCGCGCCGCCCCGCGTCGAGGTCCCGCCCTCCAACTTCACCCGTCCCGCGTTCGAGCAATTGGTCGAGAACGCCAAGGAATACATCCGCGCCGGCGACATCATCCAGGTCGTCCTCGCGCAGCGGTTTGCCCGGCCGTTCGCCAAGAGCCCGCTGGATCTCTACCGCGCGCTGCGCATCGTCAATCCCTCGCCGTACATGTTCCTGCTCGACACCGGCGACTACGCGCTGGTGGGGGCCTCCCCCGAGGTGCATGTCCGTCTGACCGACGGCCGGGTCGAAATCCGCCCGATCGCCGGCACCCGGCGCCGGGGCGCCACCGTCGCCGAGGACCTCGCCCTCGAAAAGGAACTTCTGGCCGACGAAAAGGAGCGGGCCGAGCATCTCATGCTGGTCGACCTCGCGCGCAACGACATCGGCCGCGTCTGCGAGTTCGGCAGTGTCACCGTGCCCGAATTCATGGCGGTCGAACGCTACTCGCACGTCATGCACATCGTCTCCCAGGTCGAGGGGCGGATCCGGCCGGACCGGACGGCGTTTGACCTGCTGCGTGCCACCTTTCCGGCCGGCACCGTCAGCGGCGCCCCCAAGATCCGGGCCATGCAGATCATCGCGGAACAGGAGCGACTGCAGCGCGGCTTCTACGCGGGCGCGCTGGGCTACTTCAGTTACGACGGCAACCTCGACTCGTGCATCACGCTGCGCACCGCGCTGATCAAGGACGGCCGCGTGCACATCCAGGCGGGCGCGGGCCTCGTCGCCGACTCGGTGCCGGCATCCGAATATCAGGAGTGCGTCAACAAGGCGACCGCGTTGCTTAACGCCGCCGCCATCGCCGAGGGCCTTTGAGCCAGGCGCCCGCCGGGGAACATCTCCCGGGCCCGGAGTGTCAGTCTGTTGAAGGAGGGCGATCGGGGGTCGCCGGATCGATTAGGCTGGCTCATCGGCATGTCTGCGGCGCGAGGTCCCGGCTTATCTTGGGTTCCGGGCTCCACCCGGTCGAACGGGCGGGCGGAGAAGAAGGGAATTAGGCGCATATATTACTTATAATGAATGGAATTACACCGCAATTAAGGCCTTGGTTTCCGGCAAAAATACCTGACGGTTTATCATAACCTTTTGACATGACCCAAACTCGCGCAATTAGCCGGACGCATACTTACACTCAGAACGAATCCGCAGGCTTGTTCAATCGTCTAATAATCTGAATCATCTCTTGTCATGGCAGTACTTCGTAGCAGATACCGCCGCAAGCCGGTTGCCGCACTCTACGACAAACCGACTCAGCCTCAGATTGAGGTGCGCCCGCCGCCTCCGCCAGACGCTCCGCCGTCCTTCTTGGAGAAGCCGGAGCCGGCCGCCATTGAACCCGATCCCTTGGAACGCAGTGGCCTGCAGCTTTATCTCCAGGAGATCGCCAAGACCAAGCTCCTCACCATCGAAGAGGAGGTGTCCTTGGCCCGCCGCATCCGCCGCGGCGACAAGGCCGCACGCGATCACATGATCAAGGCGAACCTTCGCCTGGTGGTGAAGATCGCGCACGATTACAAGGATTTCGGCCTGCCCCTGCTCGACCTGATCAGCGAGGGCAACATCGGCCTGATCAAGGCCGTTGAGCGCTTCGATCCCCGCAAGGGCGGCAAGCTCAGCACCTATGCCGCTTGGTGGATCAAGCAGTCGATCAAGCGCGCGCTGGCCAACCAGTCCAAGACCATCCGGCTGCCCGTTCACCTCGTCGACAAGATCTCGCGCATGCGCCGCACCGCCATGGCGCTCGCCGAGGAATTCGGCCGCGAACCGAGCGACGAAGAGCTGGCAATGGAGCTGGGGATTCCTGTCAACAAGGTGGCCCACCTCAAGTCCGTCAGCATCCGCCCCACCTCGCTGGACGCGCCCATCAGCGATGAGGGCGACTCCGCGACCTTCGGCGAGATCGTGGGCGACGAAAACGCGGTGAGCCCCTTTGAGAACGTCCGTGAGCGCAACCTCCGGTCCGATCTGAACAGCATGATCAACTCGCTCGACAAGCGCGAGGCGGACATTCTCCGCATGCGGTTCGGCTTGGACGGTCACGATGAGCTGACGCTCGAAGAGGTCGGACGGAAATTCAAGGTCACCCGCGAGCGCGTCCGCCAACTCCAGAACCTGGCGCTCCAGAAGATCCGCAAGCTTATGGCCCGCAACGAGGCCCAGCGCTCGGTCGAGGAGATCGAACAGGAGGAGCGGCTCCGCAAGCGGATGGAAGTGTTGCGCGAGTTCTTCGAGAGCAAGTCCGCCAAGCGCACCGGCAAGAACTGAACGGCCGGGCGAATCCGTTTTCCGAGCCGGCGGATGACCGCCGGCTCTTTTTTTTGACCAGCCCGGCGAGCGGTCGGGTATCATCGGAAACCGATCGGGCCGCGATCCGGTCAGGCGGGGCGCGCGCCTCTATCCGCAGCGCCAGAGGTGGAGAC
>JBJKRD010000091.1:0-8219 GCA_046704925.1 Opitutaceae bacterium
CGGGCCTGGGCGTCTCATGTCGGGCGGTCGTCGACGTGCGCGGAGCGACGTCGCGGCACAAGATCGTCAGCATTGCCGGCCTGGAAATCGCCGAGCTAAGACGGCGCCTGCGAGTCTGATGGTTTCACCGAAGTTGTCGTGGGTGAAATTCCCTAAGCGTTAGTTGTCAACGGATAGTAATGCCGTGCTTGGGCCAAGATGCGCGCAGTTTCGGCCAACAAACGCACAGCATTTGCGATGCTCCTGCAATTAATCTGCGCGAATGCAAGCCGCATTCGCCCGCCGTTCGATCAATACAATCGCCCTGATTGCCGCGTCGCTTCTCAACCCGGTCACCGTTCGCGCATGCGACGGAAGCGCGTTGATCGGGCAATGCGTCACCCTTTCGGTTACGGCCGAAGGTTCCGCCCCCTTCTCCTATCAGTGGTATAGAAACGGCTCCGCCGTCGTCGGCGCCACGAGCTCCACCTACCAGATCGCTTCCGTCCAATCCACCGATGCGGGCACCTATACAGTGGTTGTTTCCAATTCCGCCGGGTCGGCGACATCCGACAATGCCCGCCTGACGGTGGCTTGCCCGCCGGCCATCATCACCCAGCCGTCGAGTCAGACAGTCGCAGCCGGGGCCTCGGTCAGTTTCTCCGCCGCGGCTGTCGGCGAACCCGCTCCCACCTACCAATGGCAATGCAACGGCAGTGCGATTCAGGGCGCGACCAATTCTTCCTACACGATTGCCTGTGCCTCGGTCGGCAATTCGGGTACGTACACTGTCACCGCCACCAACGCCGCCGGCTCCATCACCAGCAACGGCGCCGTGCTTACCGTCGGTGCCGCCCCTGCCTTCACAATCCAGCCGCAGAGCCAGTCGGCCAAGGTCGGGGCCTCGGTCACCTTCACGGCCGCAGCCAGCGGCTCCCCGGCGCCCGCCTACCAGTGGCTGAAGAATGGCAACACCGTCCCGGGCGCCACGAGCGCCTCCTACACCATTTCCCAGGCCTCCACCAACAGCGCCGGCACCTACGCCGTCATCGCCGCCAACACCGCCGGCACGGCCACCAGCAACAGCGCCACGCTTACCATCGATTCTCCGCCGATCTTCACGCTTCAACCGCTCAGCCAGAAGGTCAAAGTCGGGGCCTCGGTCACCTTCACGGCCGAAGCCAGCGGCTCCCCGGCGCCCACCTACCAGTGGCTGAAGAATGGCAACACCATCCCCGGCGCCACGGGGGCTTCCTACACCATCGCTCGGGTCTCCACCAACAGCGCCGGCACCTATACCGTCACCGCAGCCAACATCGCCGGCACGGCCACCAGCAACGGCGCCACGCTCACCGTCGATTCCCCGCCGGTCTTCACGCTTCAACCGCTCAGCCAGAAGGTCAAAGTCGGGGCCTCGGTCACTTTCACGGCAGCGGCCAGCGGCTCTCCCGCACCGACCTACCAGTGGTTGAAGAACGGCAATGCCATCCCCGGCGCCACCGGGGCCTCCTATTCCATTGCCAAGGCTTCGGCCGGAAGCGCCGGTATCTACACGGTGACCGCCGCCAACTCCGCCGGCACGACCACCAGCAACGGCGCCACGCTTGTGGTGACACCGACGGCGCCGACCGTCGCCGCCGATTTCGACGGTGACGGCCGTTCCGACGTCGTTTGGCAAAACACGGCCACCGGCGAGAGTTTCATCTGGACCAGGGTCGGTCTCAACGGCCGGAAGTCCACCTCCCTGGGCGTCACCGCGCTCGATTGGCACGTGGCCGGCACCGGCGATTTCGACGGCGATGGCGAGACCGACCTGCTCTGGCAGAACACCACCACCGGCGAATACGGCGTCTGGCTCATGCACCGCATGGCCGAGGTCACGTGGATCTCCCTGGGCACGGTCACGCCCGGTTGGCAGATCGTCGGGACCGGCGACTTCAACGGCGACGGCTGGGCCGACATCATCTGGCAGAATCCGTCCACCGGCGAGTGTGGCATCGGTCTCATGAACGGTACCGTCCAAGTCGACTGGGTTTCACTCGGCGTGTTCTCCACCGATTGGATCATCGTCGGTACCGGAGATTTCGACGGCGACGGCCAGACCGACATCCTCTGGCAGAATTCCGCCACCGGCGAATACGGGGCCTGGCTCATGCGGGGCACGACTCAATCCACCTGGCTGCATTTGGGGGTGGCGATCCCAGGACGCCGCATCGCCGGCACCGGCGATTTCAATGGCGACGGCAACCCGGACATTCTCTGGCAGAACACCGGCCCCGGCGCCGCGGGCATCAGCGTCAGCGGGGACGGCCAACAGTATGGCTGGCTCTCCCTGGGCCAGTTGTCCCCCAACTGGCAAATCCGCAACTGAGTCTCCCGGCGCCCGCGTCGTCTGCGGCCGTTAGGGCGGCGAGATCCGCCGAACGGCTGCGGGTTGGAGACTGGAGTGTTCGCGCGGCGCGCCGAACGCTCCGGTGGCCAACCGGCGCAGGGTTTCGGGTTTATTTGTCATTAATCCCGGTTAAGTTCGCGCGATGCGCAGCAGCTACGTCTTCGCCGCCCTTGTCCTCATCCTGGTCGCCATCGCCTTCATCGCCCGCTCCGGTTGGGTGTCCTACAAACATCCCGGGGCCCCGATGAACAAATACACCCGGGAGGAGATGGACACGCCGCAAACCCCCCAACTCAGCACCGCGGAGGCTTTGGTCATCGACCGCAAATATGCCAACGCGTTCACCACGCCGTCGGGCCTGCGCTACATCGTCGACACGCCCGGCGTCGGCGACCAGACCCCCCAACCTGGTCAGGAGGTCACCGTCCAATATGTCGGCCGCCTGCTCCGCGACGGGACGAAGTTCGACAGCAGCTACGACCGCCACGAACCGTTCACCTTCCGCGTCGGCGTGGGCCAGGTGATCCGCGGCTGGGACCAGGCCATCCTTCAGATGAAAAAAGGCGAGAAGCTCACCGTGGTCATTCCCTGGTGGCTGGCCTACGGTGCGGCGGGACGGCCGCCGGTAATCCCGCCGAAGGCGTCCCTGGTGTTCGACATCCAGTTGCTCGACTTTCACTGATCCGATCAGACGAAAACGGCCGGAGACCTTTGCCTCCGGCCGTATGACGAATCGAAAGGAACGGCGGCCGGGCAAGCGGCGCCCGGTCGCTCCGAATTTCAGGCCACCGTGATCTTGCGCGGCTTGATGGCCTCCGCCTTGGGCAGCGACGCCCGCAGGACGCCGTCCCTGAGCTCGGCGTGAATTCGATTCACGTCGATCGTGTTGTCATGGCTCAGCGTCAGCTCGAACGTTGCATCCGCCGACTCGCGATAGATGGTCGTCCAGTCCGACGGCACCTTCCATTGGCGACGGCCGCGGATGCTGACGAGGCCCTCCTCGGCGGTGAGCTCAAGACCGTCTTTCGTGACGCCCGGCAGGTAGGCCGTCAGGCCCCAGGCCTCGGGCGTCTCCTTGATTTCGTAAATCGGTCGCACGGTGGGCTCGGTTTCCCCGGCGACCGCGGGTTTGCGGGTGAACGATTCGACCAGATTGCGTACTCGGGACATGATGATACCTCCGTTTTTGGGTTAAAGTCTCCAAGAGCTCCGATGCGGGCCTTACTTGACCTCGACGGTGATCTTCTTCGGCTTGGCCTCCTCCTTCTTGGGCAGCGTGACCGTGAGAACACCGTTCTCGTAGCTGGCGCTCACCTTGTCGGCATGCACGTCCTCGGGGATCGCGACCGAGCGCGCGAGGCCAATCGACTCCTCGCCCTGCTCGCCCTTCGCCTTGCGGGTGGCGTTGATCGTCAGATATCCGTTGACCACCTCGACGTTGATGTCGTCACGATTAACGCCCGGCAATTCGGCGCGGACGAAGGTGTGCTCCTTGTCCTCGAAAAGATCGACCGGGAACCGGTTCTCGAACACCGGGGACACGAAGTCGGACAGGACCGAGCCGAACCACCGGTCGATTTCGCCTTCGAGGCCCGACCAGGGACTGGCGGCCGCATAGCCGAACGACGGCAGCAGGCTGGCGTTCCGGGGATTGGTGTAGTGAATGATACCACGCATGATGATTTTCTCCTTTTGGATGGGTGCGTTTTAGTGGTTGTTGACCTGCCCTCCCTTTAGCTGGACGAATGCCGGTGGACCGGATGCGGCAACTCCCGAACGACTCGAGACTTAGTCCTCCCGCCACGTCCGGGGGCGTGACACTTTTGCCTGCCCTGTCTCCCCCGACCGGGAAAAATCGTCCCGGGCGGCGCTCACCGGGAATGCCGAAAATCCGTGTTCTTTCGCCGCGATCTGTGCTTACGCTGAAACCCTTGACGGCATGACCTACGATTTCGACACGCCCATCGAGCGGCGCGGCACCGACTCCCAAAAATGGCAAAAATACGAGGGCCGCGACGTCCTCCCGCTGTGGGTGGCCGACATGGATTTTCGATCACCCCCCGAAGTCATGGCCGCGCTGCGGCACCGGGTTGACCACGGTGTGTTCGGCTATGCCCGGCCGGTCGCATCGACCGTCGAGGCCGTGGTCGAGGTCATGCAGGCCCGCTACCGTTGGCGCATCGATCCCGCGTGGCTCGTCTGGTTGCCCGGGTTGGTGGTCGGGCTCAACGTCACCGCCCGGGCCTTCGCCCAACCGGGCGAGGAAGTGTTGTGCACGACGCCGGTCTACCCGCCGTTCATGTCGGCCCCCCGCCATCAGGACCGGCGGGTCGTCACCGTCCCGCTGGTCCTGAATTCCGCCGCCCGCCGGTGGGAATTGGACTGGGAAGCCCTCGAGCACTCCGTCACCCCGCAAACGAGGCTGTTCTTCTTGTGCAATCCGCACAACCCCGTCGCCCGGGTCTTCCGCCACGACGAGCTCGGGCGGTTGGCGGATTTCTGCCTGCGCCATCGGCTCGTGCTTTGTTCCGATGAGATCCACTGCGACCTGATTCTGGACGATCTGCCGCATGTGCCGACCGCGACGTTGGAACCCGAGATTGCGCGGCGGACGATCACGCTGATGGCACCCAGCAAGACCTACAATATTCCCGGGCTGGGCACATCGCTGGCCGTCATCCCCGACGCGGAGCTGCGCCGCCAGTTTACCCGCGCGGCCGCCGGCATCGTTGCCGAGGTCAACTGTCTGGGTTACGCGGCCTGCGAAGCGGCGTATCGGCAGGGCGAGCCCTGGCGCCAGACCCTGCTCGCCACCTTGCGCGGCAACCGGGATTTTCTGTTCGAACGGTTGGCCCGCGAACTGCCCGGCGTGACCGTCGAGGCGCCGATCGAGGCGACCTACCTCGCCTGGCTCAACGTCGCGGCCCTTGGCTGGAAGGATCCGGTGGCCCGCTTTGAACAATACGGCGTGGGATTGTCGGACGGTCGGCATTTCGGCGCCAAACCGGGAACGTACGTCCGCTTGAATTTCGGCTGCCCGCGCACCCAACTGGCCGAGGCGCTTTCCCGGATGCAACGGGCGCTCGGCGGCGCGCCGTCCCACGGCTCGACCGGATCTTCGCCGTGAAACACCGTATCCTGATTCTGCTGGCCCTGCTGTGCCTCGGGTCGCTGGCCGAGGCCGTCTTCTACTATCCGCAACTCCCCGGACTGGTCGCCACGCATTTCAATGCGGCCGGCCGGGCCGACGGCTGGATGCCGCGCGAGGCCCAGTTGACATTTCACGTGCTGTTCGTGCTCGGGCTGACTGGCTTCTTTGTCGTGGGGGCCTTCAGCCTGGCCAGGCTCCCGCGCGCCCTGATCAATCTGCCCCATCGGGAATATTGGTTCGCACCCGAACGGCAGGAGACGACGCGGCGGCAGCTCACCGACATGATGCTCGCGTCGGCCTGCGGCGTGCTGGCCTTCTTTCTCTTTCTTTTCCAGCGTGTCTACCAGGCCAACCTCGACGGAACCCACCGCCTTTCGCCGCCGTTTTGGGGGTTCCTCACGGTCGCCATCGTGCTCACGGCCGGCCCGGCCGTCCGGCCGTTGTTCCGCTTCTGGAAATTGCCGGCGGACCCGCGTCCGTAGGTCCGGCACCAGCCGATCATTTGCCGCCGATGCGCCTGGGTCCCCACGAACTCGCCTCCAATCTCTTCCTCTCGCCGCTGGCGGGCTACACCAACCTGCCCATGCGGCTGACCCTGCGCGAGCTCGGCGGCCTGGGATGGGCCACGACGGACCTCGTCCACGCCCGATCGCTGCTGGAGCGAAATCCGCGCGCCCTGCAACTCGTACGGACTTGTCCGGCCGACCGACCGCTCGCCGTGCAACTGTTCGGCAGCGTTCCGGAGGAAATGCGCGACGCCGCGTGCCGGCTCGCGGAATCGGGAGTGGCGGCGGTCGACATCAACATGGGCTGTCCCGTGCGCAAGGTGACCCGGATCGGCGGCGGTTCGGCCATGATGACCGAACTGCGGAGGACGGCTGCGCTGGTCGGCGGCATGGTCGCGGCGGTAAAGATCCCGGTCACCGCCAAGATGCGGCTCGGCTGGGACGACACCAGCCTGACCGCTCCGGAACTGGCCCGGGTGCTGGAGCATGCGGGGGTGGCCGCCGTTTTTGTCCACGGCCGGACGCGCGCGCAGGGCTTCGGCGGCGCGGTGAATCTCGCCGGCATCCGGGCAGTCGTCGACGCCGTGCGACACATTCCGGTGATCGGCAACGGCGACGTCACCACGCCGCCCGCGGCCAAGGCCATGCTCGAGGCGACCGGATGCGCCGGTGTGAGTATCGGCCGCGGGGCGTTCTACAATCCGTGGATCTTCCGCCACACACAACACTACCTGCGCACGGGCGAGTTGCTGCCCGAGCCATCGTTCGACGAGCGGATCCACGTCATGTCCCGCCACTTGGATCTGATGATTGAAGTTTTCGGCGACGATCTGGGTTGTCGCATGTTCCGCAAGGTGGCCGCCTGGTATGCGAAGCGCCTCGGACCGGCGATCGAGTTCCGGCGGCGCGTCGCCGCCTTGCGCACCCGCGGCGAGTTCGGGGAGATCCTGGCCGCGTTCCGCAGCTGGCGGATGCGGTTCTGCAACGCGCACGGCGAACTCCTGCCCGCCTACCGTCCCCGGGCCCATCCGGCACGCCCCCAGACGGATGCAATCCCGGTTCCCAAAGGGCCGATCGCCGTGTGGTGAAGGGCCGGTCGCCGTGTGGTGAAGTGCCGGTCGCCGCCAGCGTTCAACACCCAGAGCCCCGGAATCCGGCGTTGAAGTCGCCGCACGGAAGAAAGGTTGCCCCGTACGTCGAACCCTGAACGCTCAACGGAACCGATGTCCCATTTTTGGCAACTGATCCTCGGCACGGTCGTCGCTCTGCTTCCGGTCATCAACCCCGTGGCATCCGCGCCGGTGCTGCTCGCCATCACCGAGGGCGACACGGAGGCCCGCCGGGCGCAACAGGTCAAGATGGGGTGCTTTTACATGGTGGTGATCCTCGTGGGCTGCCTGTTCGGCGGCAGTTTCATCATCCGCGTCTTCGGGATCTCCATTCCCGGGATTCGCATCGCCGGCGGCCTGCTGGTGTGCGGCATCGCCTTCACCATGCTGGCCACCCCGCGGGAGGATGCGGGCGAGCGCCGGCGCCGCGAAGAGGCCCGGGCCAAGAACAACATCTCCCTCACCCCGCTGGCCATGCCCATGCTGAGCGGCCCGGGATCCATTGCGATCACGATCGGTTTCACCTCGCTGGCCGACGGCGGGCTCGACTACGCGGCCATCGTGGCCGGCATCATTGTGGTGGCGGTGATCAGCTACGCGACGCTGCGCCTCTCCGGACGCATGGTGCGCCTCGTCGGCGCCAACGGCATGAATTCGCTGACCAAATTCATGGGCTTCCTGATTCTCTGCATCGGCGTGCAGTTCATCGTCAACGGCGCGACCGCCATCGCCACGGACCCGGCGCTGCTCCAGGCCATCCGGGCCGGGTGGGGCCGCTGAGCCGGCGCGGACCGCGGTCGTGAATCGGCGGCCTCAAAACCGACGCCGCACCTCGGCGCCGGTTCCATCACGGAAGATGAGTTCCCCCGTCTTGGGATCGACGCCCGCGAAGGTCACGCCCAGGTGGAAGTCGACCTGCTCTCCCTGGGAGTAGGTAACCTGGCCGATCAACACGCGGGCAGGCGCGCCATTGAACACCCCGCCAATCTTCAGGTCCTCGACGAACTTGCGAAATTGCGGACTCGGCTCCGGCGGGGGTGGCGGCGCGACGTCGGCTGGCGGCGGGGCGACCGGAGTCGCCG
>JBJKRD010000092.1:0-2787 GCA_046704925.1 Opitutaceae bacterium
GCTACAGCCTGCCCGATGCGCCGCAAGGGGGCGGACGCGACGGAACGATCGAACTCTTGGTCAACGGCCGGCCGCGGCGGACGCTGCCGATCACCTCGCGGTACTCGCATCTGTACGGGACCTATCCGTTTTCCAACCATCCCGCGGACGGCAAACCGCGCAATTTCTACGACGAGCTCCGGGTCAAGGACCTCGCGATTGGTCCGGGCGATCACGTGCGGCTGCGCCTCACCTCCGCCGACGTACCGTACTGCATCGTCGACCTCGTTGACTTGGAAGTCGCGCCGCCGGCGCTCGCCGCTCCGGCGAAGGCCCTGAGCGTTCTGGACTTCGGCGCCGGCGGCAAGGGGGTGACCGACGATACCGCAGCCGTGCGCGCCTGTATCGCGGCGGCGCGCCGGCAGGGCGGGGTCGTCTGGGTGCCGGCCGGCGACTACAAGCTGACCGGCGACATCGTCGTGCCTTCCGGCGTGACCATCCAGGGAGCGGGCATGTGGCACACGACGTTTGTCGGAGACGCAGCGCTTTACCGGCAGCCGGCCCGACGCGTGCGGTTCAAACTCACCGGCAGGCACATCCGCCTCGAAGATTTCGCCATTGTGGGCCGGCTGAACTACCGCAACGACAGCGAGCCGAATGACGGGATCGTCGGCGCCGGTTGTGTGGATTCGTCGATCGCGCGGATCTGGATCGAACATACGAAGGTCGGGATCTGGGTCTACAACGGCACGCGGCTGCACATCGCAGGCTGCCGGATCCGGGATACGCTGGCCGACGGCGTCAATCTTTGCGTCGGCTGCAATGGCTGCGTCGTGGAAAACTGCAGCGCGCGCGGCACGGGCGACGACTGCTTCGCGATCTGGCCCGCGCCCGCGGACCAGGGGTTTCGCGAGAATCACCGCCCCGGCGACAACGTCATCCGTCGCTGCACCGGACAACTGCCGTTTCTGGCCAACGGCGGTGCGCTCTACGGCGGCACGAACAACCGGATCGAAGACTGCCTCTTTCGCGACATCACGGCAGGCTGCGGCATCTTGATCAGCACGACGTTCCCAACGTCGGATGCACCGCGCAAGGTGGACAACAATTTCAGCGGCACGACGGTGGTGGATGACTGCCGTTTGCTCCGGTGCGGCGGCTACGATCACGACTGGGCGTGGCGCGGCGCGTTGCAGATCTGCATGGATCGCCGCAGCATCTCGGGATTGAGGATCAGCCGGCTCGAAATCCGGGACAGCTTGTCCGACGGTATCACCGTGGTCGCGCCCGGTCGCGCCAAAGGCGACGGGACGCTTTCCGGCACGACGCTGGAGACCGTTGTCGTATCCGGCGTCGGGCTGGGTCGCCAGCCCGGTTGCGGCCTTTGGGTCCACGGCGAGGCAGCCGGCGGCCTGACCCTGATTCGGTCAAAGATCCCGGACATTCGGAATGATTCCGGCGACTTCCGGATTCTGAACCAGCCGTAGGGCCGGCGCGAAAGGTCCACGCCTGCCCGCACGGTCGGCGGACCGCGCCTCGCGACGGATTCGTTGACCCCCGTAGCGTAAGTTATTAGATTGTCTATACTTAAATACCCAGGCACACATCGGATTATCCGTTCTGCAAACGTTGCAGACGCGGCCCCTCGGGCTTGACCGTTTGCGCCGGACATTGAAACTGGCGCCATGACTTCCGTTACCCTTGGCGGAGTCGTCACCCTTGAGGACGTCGCGGCTAAAGCCGGCGTTTCCATTTCGACCGCCTCCCGCAGCCTTAGCGGCGGGGTGAATGTTTCCAAGGCCACCCAAGCGCGCGTCTTGTCCGCCGCCGAAAGGCTGGGCTATCGCTACAATCCGCTGCTGGGCGAGGTGATGCGGTCGGCTCGTCGCGGCACGCCCAACCACTATCTCGGCACCCTCGCGTACCTCACGCCCTGCGACGACGCCCAGGAATGGCGGGCCACGCCGACCCTTTGCCGCCACTGGTCGGCGGCGCGGGACCAGGCGGCGCGATTCGGTTTCGGGGTGACGGAATTCACGCTGACGTCGCACGGCATGACCGGGCGGCGCCTCGGTGAAATCCTGCGCGCGCGCGGCATCGCGGGCGTTCTCCTCGCCGCGTTTCCCAAGGACCCGTTCGAACTCGTGTTCCCGTGGGAGCACTTCGCCACGGTGCCGGTCGGTCACATGGTGCAGAATCCGCAGCTCGACTGCGTCGTCAGCGATCACACGCAGGCGGTGTTGATGGCCGGGCGGGTGCTCGCCGCGCGCGGGTACCGGCGCATCGGCCTCGCGATCGAGCACTATCAAAACGCCATCACCAATCACGGTTGGGCGAACGGCTATGCCGCGCTGCCCGCGGAAAACTCCGCCCTCGCGGCCATCCCGCCCTTGCTGCCGGAGCGGATGACGGCGCCCGCCTTCACCGACTGGGTGCGCCAGTGCGGGGTCGATTGCGTGTTGACGCTGTCCACGTTCCGCAACGTGCCCAATCCCATGCCCCAGTGGCTGGCGGAGTGCGGCTGGGCCTGTCCGCGCGACGTCGGATTGGTGTCGCTCGATGTCACCAGTGCCACCGCCACCTGGGCGGGCATTGACCAGAATTCCGACGAAATCGGTCGCGCGGCCGTGGACATGGTCTTGTCGAAACTTCGTGCCGGTGAGCGCGGCATTCCCAAGGTGCGGCGCAGCCTGCTCGTGCATTGTCAGTGGCATGACGGCAACACCGTGCGTACCACGGACGACGCGAAAGCTTGAACCACCCGCTTGTCGCGGAGGCGCGTGGGGGTGAGGCTGCGGTAGCCAAGCC
>JBJKRD010000093.1:0-8346 GCA_046704925.1 Opitutaceae bacterium
GGACACCACCAGGTTCGGGCGCCGGCGCCCGGTCGAGCAGGGCGCCGCCCCGCACCGTCGTGCCGACGACGTCGTAAAGCGGACGCAACTCCGCAATGAATCGCGCCAGCGACGGCACCCGGAAGAACGTCACATGCGCCATGCCGCCCTCGGCCACGCGATAGGTCGCTTCGCCCGGCAGGGCCTGCTGCGGATCGTCGGGCACGACAATCCGCCCCACGCCGAAATACGCCGCCGTCCGGACGATGGCGCCGAGGTTGTGCGGGTTGCCGATGCGATCGAGCAACAACAACGACGCATGCGCTCGGGCCCATCGCCCGATTTCCTCGGACCGCGGAGACCGCAACGGCCGCGATTCGATCACCGCCACGATCCCACCGTGATGCACCGTCCCGGCGATTCGCGCCAACTCGTCCGACGCGACGCATCGGTAGACCCGGTGGGCCGCGGCCAGCGCCCGGCACATGATCCCGACGCGGCGCCCGGTCGGGTAGTCGAAGTACAACCGCTTGATCGCCGCCGCCTCCGCGGCGAAAAGCGCCCGCACCGACGCGAGGCCGCAAACCGTGATTTCGTTGCTCGGCACGGCGGAATTCAACTACGGACTCGTCCGCCCCACCACCGTAATCTCGTCGCGATCATGGTACAGGTGTCGGACGCGGCAGAAGGCCGGCGGAGGCAGGCAGGGCGGGCAGCGCCGGCGGAGCTCGGCGAGCAACGTGACGGGATCGGCCCGGCCGAGCTTCAAATTCACCACAAAGCGGCGGCACCAGCGGTGCGCCAGCCACGGGACCAGGAGGTGACGCAACACATGATTCGGCTCCTCGATGAGGTCGCAAAACAGCCAGTCGAACCGCTCGTCCCGCGCCGGCCGGAACGCAACGGCGTCCGCCCGGCGCGGGGAGATCAAGGGGGGCGCCCGGGCGCCGCCGCGCAGCGGGCCGTTGTCCACGGCCACGACGCGTGCGCCGCGCTTCGCCGCGCTGTAGCTCCAGCCGCCCGGCGCCGCGCCCAGATCGATCACGGATTGGCCCGGCTGCGGCTCGGCGCCCAGCACGCCATAAGCCTCCTCGATCTTGAGGTAGGACCGTGACGGAGCCTGCGGATCGTCCGCCATGCGGCGCTGGCCGCCCAGCTCGGCTTCACGCGCGACCCAGACGCGGTCGAAGCCGCCAAAAAACACAAACAGGCCCCGGAAGATCCCCGCGCCGCGCGGTGGTTCCGCGTCCGCCAGTCGCCCGACCCGCGAGAGCCGGCGTCGGAGCAGCTGGTGAAACTCCTGCTCGACGGCGACCGCCCGGCGCGCCAGCCCGGCCGCCCCGGCGGCGGTGGCGAACCGGCAGGGCCAGGCCGAGGCGACCGGTTCACGCTGCAGGGATTCCGTGAAGCATTGCAGTAGCGCCCGCGCCTGCGCGTTGACCGCCCCGGCGCGAATCTCCCGCGGCCTCCGCATCATCCAGTGAGGGAAGACCCAATCGCGGCCGGGTAAGGGCGTCGGCTCCGCCGTGGTGATCCACCCGACGCCCGTTTCCAGAACCGTTATTCCCTGCGCCCCGAATTCGGCCGCCAGTTGTCGTTCGTAGCCCGGCTGACAGGTCGCCAGCATGGCGCCGATTGCGACCGGTCCGGGGCGGTCAGGCAAGCCCGGCGCTCAGGGCAGCTCGCAGCTGCCCCCGGCACAGGCAACGACCTGCTTGAGCTCGGTCAGGTCCTCCTCTTCCCGCAACAGCGTGTAATCCACCGGCTGGTACACCAGGTCGTTCCACCGCTTCACGTCCTCCGGCGTCTTCACCGCCTCGCGCGGGGACTGCGCGTAAGCCTTGTCGCCCTGATCCTGCAGCAGGGCCACGCCGGTGAAGCTCTGGCGGTTGGCCCAGATGAATTCCGCCACCGCCGGCCATTCGTCCGCCCGCACCGAGATGGTGCACGAAACGTTGTGGTGCAGTCCCGGCGAAAACCGTTCGTGCCGCCGCCCCGCCTGCACCCAGTTGAGCTGGACCAGCCGGACGTACTCCAGATGTTTCACCGCCGAGAGCTCGTCGCGGTAAATGCCAAAGGCGGGCCCCTCCACCGGGAAGGTGATAACCTCCGTGCGATGATTCGGATCATATACGCTGGACTCCACCATGTGGGGATTGGCGCGCTTGAAATGGTTGAACACGGGATCGAACACGTTCGTCTGCACGCGGCGGAAATAGCGCAGCGCATGGTGGGGATGCAGGCCGCTGCTGGTGCCCAACAGGAGGCTGGCGGTTCCCTCGGGTTTGACGCAGGTGGTGCGGGCCGCCGGGTTGATGCCCAGGGCGCGGGCCACCACGGCGTTGACCGCCTTCACGACGGCGGCCCCCGCGCGCAGGACCACCGGGTCCAGCAGCACATCGGGCCGGTCGAGCACGCCGCAGATCGACACGCCCAGCAGGGCCTCGCGTTCGGTAATCAACCGCGAGACGGGCGAAAGATAACTGAAATCAGTGTACCCGGCCTGCAGGGTCCCGATCACCGCTGCGTGCGCACAGAGCTGGTAGAAATCGGCCGGAGCTGCCGCGGCGGCCGCGGAAACCGTGGTGAGATTGCAGAACTGCACGCCCGTCAGCACTTCGCCGTCGCGCAGGTCGCCCTTGTACCCGAGCTCGCGCAAGCGCGTGATGGCGGCGGCGTCCAGTTGCAGGCGGGGATGCAGGCCGATTTCCACGCAGGGGTTGGCGCCATACTCGGGATCCTCCACGAAATAAAATCCCGGCTCGCCGAATTGCTTCTGCGCCTCGAACAGCCGGTCGAACTGCGCGCGCGTCGCCCGGGCCCGCACGATGACCGCTGAGTTGTTGCTGGCGCTGCGCTGGGGGTTGTCCTGCAGCCAGTTGCCGGTTTTCGCCGCCGCCATCTCCTCGTCGTCGGCCGAGAAAAGGCAAATGGTGGCAGATCGGCGCACGCCGCCGGAGAGGACCGCCTTCGCGGCCCACATGAGGATATCGTAGGCCTCGATCGGGCGCAGGCGGCGTCCGGCCGCGCGCTGTACGATGTGTTCGATGCGGGTCAACGAATGGAAAAGCGGCTCGGGACCCGGCGCCTTGCCGCCGGACGTCCGCAGCGGCGCGCCCGCCGGACGGATGGACGAATAGTCGAAAAGCACCCGCCGGCCCTCGACCGCCGCCAATATCAATTGGTGCAGCGCGTCCGACCAGCCCTCGATGGTGTCCGGCACCACGAACGTCGCGACCGGCGATTTCGCGTGCAACGGCGCCAGCGCCGGCAGCTTCGCCACATGATCGCGTTGCACGGAAAAACCGACGCCACAGCCGCAGAGCAGCAGGTAGAGCGTTTCCCGGAAAGCCTCCAACCGATCGATATAGGTGAAGGCGCAATTATAGATGCGCGCGTGTTTGTTGAGCACGGCCTCGCCGCCGAATTGCAGGCTGCGCATCGAAGGCAGCACTTCGCGACGCTCGGCGGCCGCAAAGGCCGCGCGAATGACATCGTGCAACCGGCCCAGCTTGCCCACCCGCGCCAGATCCTCGCCGGCCACGTCACCGGCGGACAGCGCCGCCAAGGCGGCGTCTCCCAGCGAGGTGTCGGCGTAATGCGCCAAGTGCATCTCGCAAACGCGATTCACAGCTTCCGCCCAGGTTTCGCGGCGTCGCAGGTCCGGCGAGTATCGGGCGTAACGAGAGATCGCTATGAAATCTTGAAGTCCGTTTGCGGAATGAGAAATGGGCACAGCAGAGCTATCCATGGTAGGCAGCAATTGTAAAAATGATTGGGTTCAAACCATGCCGCTAAGCGGCACGGCCTGTATTGATCCGGGGGGAACTACTACCTGTTGTGGTTTCCGATTGGGTCAACCACAACCGGTAGGGCAATTCACATTATAATGCCTCCTGATGGCAATGGCGAACCAAGCGATTATCGAACACGTGTTCACCTAAGTGTCACACAACCTTTCCGGATTAGTCTCACTACTTTTCAGCCTCTTGGCCCTCTCTTTCTGAAATTCCGCTCTCTTTCCCCACCACGGCCGCTCGGAAGCGGCGGTGATGAAAACCTTCGTCAAATCCAAGAACGGCGCCGGTTGAAAGGGAAATCGCTTCTCAATGACGCTACGCACGGCTCGCCCGCCGTTTTCAGCAGTGCTGCAACGGCGCACGGGCGCGATGCCCTCCGGCAAGATCGCCCGCTTGCGATTCTTTTCAACCCGGCTGGTCGTGCGTTTGGGACGAATCCCGCAACGTGAACACCGTCGGCAGCCGGACGAGTTGCACGGAGGGCGGGCGCCATCGCGAGGTCGGCCCTCGCCAGCCCAATGGCGATTCCCCGGCCAATGGCGCGTGAAGCAGCGGCCACCAATGCCACTCGCTTGTCAGGCGATCCGCCAACCACAGCCCACCGCGGCCGCGCTGCCATCCATGCGGTTGCCTTCGGCGCGGAAGCCAAGGGGGCGGCTCCCGGCGGATTCGAGAACGATCATTCACCAACTCAATTCGGATGACGATAGGCGCGCAGGTGGCTCGGGGCCACGCCATGAATCCGTTTGAAACACCGCGAAAAATGATAGGGATCGGCAAATCCGACCCGTTGTGCCGTCTGCTTCACGAGTTCGCCGGTTTCCACGAGCGCTTCGGCGGCCAGGATCATTTTCCGCCGCAGGAGGTACTGGTAGGGACTCGTGCCTTGGAACCGCCGAAACAACCGGCAGACGCTGGAGGGCTCGATGCCGGCGGCGGCCGCGACCTCCGCAAGGGTCGTGGCCCGCTCCACCCCGGCGTCGATCGCCGTGCGGCAGCGCAGGAACAGTTCCTCCGCCGCCCTGCCGGCACGCACCGGTCGCAGATTGAGATCTTCGAGTTTGAGCAACACGACTTCCAGCAGCGCGGCACAAAGTTTGGGGACGAGGCGTCCGTGCCGACGCCCCTCGCGGATCAGATTCTCGAGCAACGAACGCACCTCGGCATGTGCCGGCAACTGCCGCACGCGCCCGGGCGCCACGCCGGCATGCGCGAGCCGCGCCGCCGCCTCGCTTCCGGCCAGGCAGAGAAAATACTTCAACATCGGTCGAACCGGATCCGTGCGAATCTCGCAACGGGTGTCGGGGGCATAGGCGAACACCGAACCTGGCCCGAGCTGCATCCGGTGACCGTCGAGCTGCACCTCGCCGGCGCCTTCAGCCACGTACTCCAGTACGTGGTAGGCATACGCTGAACGCCGCACCCAATAGTCCGGATTGCACGTTTCCCGGCCACCGAACACCAACACCACCGGCGTCGCCCGTTTCGGACCTAACCGCAGGAAAAAATACGAACCGCCGGATACCTGCTGCGACAGCAGCCGGGATCGCACGCGGGAAGACACCGGGCCGGCCATTCCCGTCAACCTGCGCCCACCCGCCGCCAACACAAGCCGAGATTGGTCAAGAATGTCCATTAATGGGTGGAAAATCTCCATTCCAGACGACGCCGGCCTGCTGTAATCTTTCCCGCGCGCCCCGACCACGCCCATCGCCGATTGCGGCCAATTTTTTCTAGCACCGGCGCGCTCGACCAGACCGTCCATCCACCCGGCTCCCTATGAAGACTCCCCGCCGCCCCGCCATCCTGCTCGTTGCCAACGGCGATCTGCGCCAATCCGCCAACGAGATCTGCTGGCCCGCGCAACACGCCATGGAACGGGCTCTCGCCAAGGCCGTCTCCAGGTTCGGCTGCCGGCTGGTTCGCGCGCACCCCTACCGCGCCGCGCAAAAACACGGCTTTATCAGTTCGCAGAAGGAGGGCATGGAGGTGTTCGCCCGGCTCGACGCCCGCGCGCCGTTGATCGTGGCCGAGGCCGTCTGGCAATATTCGCACCATATCCTGCACGGACTCATTTCGCACCAGGGGCCGATTCTCACCGTTGCCAACTGGTCGGGCACCTGGCCCGGCCTCGTCGGCATGCTCAACCTCAATGGGTCGCTCACCAAGGCCGGCGTGGGATATTCCACGCTTTGGAGTGCGGATTTCACCGACGCTTTCTTTCTCCGCGGGCTGGAGCGCTGGCTGAAAAACGGCTTCGTGACGCACCCGGCAAAACACGTCCGCCCGCTGGCCCGGTGTGCCGTCCCGGCGCGCGCCCGCCAGACGGCGAAACGGATCGCCGCCGACCTGCGCCGTCGCAAGGCCATCCTCGGCGTGTTCGATGAGGGCTGCATGGGCATGTTCAACGCCATTGTTCCCGACCAACTCCTTTTCCCCACCGGTGTCTACAAGGAGCGACTGTCCCAATCGGCACTCTATTATGCCGCCACGCAGGTCGGCGACGCCGAGGCCCGCGCCATCTACGAGTGGTATCGGCGCAAGGGTCTGCAATTCCACCTGGGCACGGACGAGGCGACTGAACTCACCGAACGCCAGGTGCTCTGGCAGTGCAAGACCTACATCGCCGCCTGTCGCCTCGCCGATGACTTCGGGTGCGAGGTCATCGGCATCCAATACCAGCAGGGATTGAAGGACCTCCTGCCCGCCTCCGACCTCGTGGAGGGTTCGTTGAACAGTTCCGACCGGCCGCCGGTCCGCAACGCCCGCGGACAGCTCATCCGCGCCGGCGAGCCGATCCCGCATTTCAACGAGGTCGACGAATGCGCTGGCCTCGACGCGCTCTTCACGAACCGGGTGCATCGGGCGCTGGGCCAGCCGGTCGAGACCACACTGCACGACCTGCGCTGGGGCGACTGGGACCAGAGCGGCACAACCGGCGATTACGTCTGGGTGTTTCTAATCTCCGGAAGCGCCCCGGCCGAACACCATGTCGGCGGCTGGGCCGGCAGCGACTCGTTGCGGCAACCGCCCATGTATTTCCGTCTGGGCGGCGGCACGCTTCGGGGCGTTGCGAAACCCGGCGAGATCGTCTGGTCGCGAATCTTTGTCGAGGGTGGCCGGCTGAAGATGGATCTCGGCCGGGCCAAGGCGATCGCGCTGCCCCGGGAAGAGACCGAGCGGCGCTGGAGGGAAACCACCGTGCAATGGCCCATCATGCACGCCGTGACCTACGGGGTGTCACGCGATCAGATGATGGCCCGCCACAAAGCCAATCACATCCAAGTGGCGTACGCCAACAGCGCGAAGGAGGCTGATCTCGCCCTTTACACGAAGGCGGCCCTGGCCGCCGAATTGGGGCTGCAGGTATCACTTTGCGGCACGACGGCGGATGGTCGGAAATTCTGATACATCCGGCGGACGCGACAAGCGGTCGGCATCCCAAAACGAGCCCGAAAGCATGCGAATGCGCCCTTCAGCATGGCCGAAGCACTCCTGGGACCGCGCCGCGGACGACCGCTTGAAATACTCGAACACTTTCGCTTGTAATTGATGCCAGCTTAGTTGCACACCAAGATAAAATTCTGAGCGATGCGCAGCGCCGCCGCCATGTCCAACTCTGCAGATTATTTGTAACTGGTAAATTCGTAGAAGCGTGTTACGGTTGTTGATATAATGAACAAGAAACTCTTCCCAGGTTTACTTGACGCAGTGATGCAGAAAAACGGCATCAACCAAGTCCAGCTGCACAAGCTTACCGGTATCGCGGTTTCCAGGATCAATAACTATCTCCAGGCCAAGTACCGCACCATCAAGCCAACTCACATCCAGGCCATTTGCGAGAAGGTCACGACCGACAATTCCGAGCGCGCCGAGCTCGTGAAAACCTACCTGCTCGATCTGCTGCCCGATGCGATGAAGAACGTCATCGAGATCAAGGCGCTCGCCGGGGTCCGGGATTTCGAGGATTGGTATCTCCGCCGCAATCGGCTGCCACGGGATTTTGCCGGCGAGTTTGAGGACCTCTATAAGCTTTGTGTCTCCTTCCCGCGGGTCCGCATGCGCACCGCCGATTGGATCCAGTTGATGAAGGAGTGCTCGACGAAATAGTCCGCACCGAGCGCCGACGTTTCAGTCTTTCAAGTCCGGCGGGAGAGGCGCAGCTTGAGCGGGTGCGCGTCCTGATCGCATTCGACAAGTTCAAGGGTTCGCTCGGCGCCCGCCAGGCGTGCGAACTGGCCGCGCGGGCGTTGCGCAGCCGGCATCGGGACTGGCAAATCGACGTCTGTCCTCTGACCGACGGCGGCGACGGTTTCGTCGATATCCTCACCGCCGCAGCGGGCGGGGAACGCCTGACGATCAGCGTGGCCGGCCCCCGGGACGGCCGCGTGGCGGCGCCGATCGGACTCGTGGCGGCGGCGAGGATTCCGGCGGCCGCCAGGTCCGCGCTGCAACTGGCCGAGGCGGCGCCGTCTGACCGGGTGGCGATTGTCGAAATGGCTGCGGCCAGCGGGCTCGAACTCCTGCCCCCGGAACGACGCGATCCCTGGCACACCACGAGCTACGG
>JBJKRD010000094.1:0-3959 GCA_046704925.1 Opitutaceae bacterium
CGGTCGCGGTCGCCACCCCGCCGGCGGCGGCGCCCGCCGTTGGCGAACCGGCGGCGCCGGCGCCGGAGTGGCGGGGCGCAGACGCGATCCTGGCGCGCATCCGGGCGCCGGTGTTTCCGGCCCGCGACTTCCCGATCACCGAATACGGGGCGGTGGCGGATGGCAAAACCGATTGCACCGAGGCCATCCGCCGGGCGATCCAGGCCTGCCATGATGCCGGCGGCGGTCATGTGACGGTGCCGGCCGCGGGGATTTTTCTCACGGGCCCCATCCACCTGCTGAGCAACGTGGACCTGCACCTCACCGACGGCGCCACGCTGCGGTTCATCACCGATCCCGACCGGTACCTGCCGGTCGTCTTCACCCGCTGGGAGGGCGTCGAATGCTACAACTATTCGCCGCTGATCTATGCTTTTGAGCAGGAGAACATCGCGGTGACGGGCGAGGGCACGCTGGATGGCGCCGCCGGTGAAGACAACTGGTGGAAATGGACGAGGCGCGGACCCGACGGGCGGGCGCCCTTCCGCGCGGGCCGCGACCGGCTGAACGAGATGGGCCAAAGCGGCGTGCCGGTGGCCCAACGGACGTTCGGTGCCGGGTATTTTCTGCGGCCCAACTTCATCCAGCCCTATCGTTGCCGGAACGTGCTGATCGATGGCGTCCGGATCCGGCGCTCGCCGATGTGGGAGATCAATCCCGTGCTGTGCACCAACGTCATCGTGCGCGGCGTCGACATCCTGTCCGACGGTCCGAACAACGACGGGTGCGACCCCGAGTCCTGCCGCGATGTGCTGATCGAGCGCTGCCAGTTCAACACCGGCGATGATTGCATCGCCATCAAGTCCGGGCGCAACAACGACGGCCGGCGCGTCAATGTGCCGTCCGAGAACATCATCGTCCGGAACTGCACGATGAAGGACGGCCATGGCGGCGTGGTGATCGGCAGCGAGGTTTCGGGCGGCGTGCGGAACATCTATGTCGAGGATTGCGTGATGGACAGCCCGCACCTGGACCGCGTGCTCCGGTTCAAGTCCAACGCCCAGCGGGGTGGGGTGATCGAGAATTTCTTCGCCCGCGACCTCGAGGTCGGGCGGGTCGCCGAGGCGGTGTTGACCATTGATTTCCTGTACGAAGAGGGGGCGAAGGGTCCCTTCAAACCCGTGCTGCGGCATGTCGTGCTGCGCCACATCGTCAGCCGCGCCAGCCCGCGGGTCATGTGGGTGCGCGGCTTTCCCGGGGCGGTGATCGACGACGTGGAGTTCGACGACTGCACCTTCGAGGGGGTGCACGCGGGGGAAGTGTTGCAAAATGCCGGCTTGGTCTCGTTCAATCACGTCACCTTCAGGCCCGCCCAGCCGGTCCCCAGTCTGAACTCCCGTCCCTCCGCCCCATGAACCCGGTCACGACTCCGTTGGAAAAGCTCACCCACTACCGCTGGCGCATCCTGGCCCTGCTGTTCATTGCCACCACGATCAATTACATGGACCGGAGCGTGATCGGCGTCCTGGGGCCGACGCTGCAGTACCGGGTCTTCCACTGGTCGGATCAGCAGTACGCGTGGATCAACATGGCCTTCAAGGCCGCCTACGCCATCGGCATGCTGTCGATGGGGGCCGTCATCGACAAACTGGGCACGCGCATCGGCTACTCGCTGTCGATCGGCATCTGGAGCATCTTCGGCATGCTGCACGCCGCCGTGCGCCCGGCGTTCGGATTCATCGGCTTCTGCGCCGCCCGGTTTGGCCTCGGCTTCGGCGAGTCCGGCAATTTCCCCGCGGCGATCAAGACCGTGGCCGAGTGGTTCCCGAAGAAGGAGCGGGCGTTCGCCACCGGACTCTTCAACGCCGGCTCCAACGTCGGCGCGGTGCTCGCGCCGATCATCATTCCCCTGATCGTCTGGCCGGACGGCACCCACTGGCAGTACGCCTTCCTCACCACCGGCATCTTCAGCGCGATCTGGGTGGTGCTCTGGATCAACACCTACCGCCGGCCGGAGCTGCACCCCGGGGTCAGCGCGGGGGAACGGGCCTACATCGTGAGCGATTCGACGATCGAGACCGTCGAAAAATTGCCGTGGCGGCGGGTGCTGCCAAAGAAGGAGACGTGGGCGTTCGCCACCCTGAAGCTCACGGATGCCGTCTGGTGGTTCTACCTGTTCTGGGGCGGCAAGTTCCTGTACGACGTGTTCGGGCTCGACATCAAGCAACTGGCCCTGCCGCTGATCACCATCTACGTGATCGCCGACTTCGGCAGCGTCGCGGGCGGCTGGATGTCCTCCGCGCTCATCAAGCGGGGCTGGACGGTGAATCGCGCCCGCAAGCTGACGATGCTGGCTTTTGCCCTGCTGATCATGCCGGTCATGTTCTCGACGCAGACGGGCACCCGGTTCGACGTGAACGCGCGTTTCTTCTCCCGGCTGCAGGACGCCACGTTCGCGGTCGAGCGGGTGACGACAGTCGACGGTGCGAAGGTGCGGCAGCGGGTGCGGGAGCACGTGCCGGAAAAGATCCAGGCGGCGCTGCATGCCCTCGAGGGCCAGAGCTACGCCTCGGCCCGCACCTTCCTCGCCGCCGCGGGGCAGGTGCTCGGCCCGGCGGAGGCGGTCAAGGTGGAGAACGCCCTCTACAATAGCGCGCGCTCGAACAACATGTACTGGCTGGCCGTGCTGCTGATCGCGATCGCCGCCGGCAGCCACCAGGCATGGTCGGCCAACGTCTTCACCCTGGTGTCGGACGTCTTCCCGAAGAAGGCGACGGCGTCGGTCACGGGCATCGGCGGGATGGTCGGCGCGGTCGCCGGCATCGCCGCCGACCGGACCATGGGCGATCTGCTGACGAGCAGCGGCGCGGCGGGCTACTTCTTCGCCTTTCTCGGTGCCGGTCTTATGTATCTGGTCGTGCTGGGCATCGCGCACCTGCTGATGCCGAGGCTGACGCCGCTGGACGAGAACCTGCAGCGAAGCGCCGGCTGACCGGCCGGAGATGGACGGGTGGATCGGTCGGCGGCTGCGCCGACCGGGCCGCCGCCGGCGTTCGCGGGCGGGCGGGCAACCGGGTGGTGGCCTCCAGCCCCCGGCCGGACCAATGGCGGCGATCGCGGAGGAATGGTCCGGCCGATCGCGGGAACCTTCGCCGTCCAAAGGGGTCTGCGCCTTTGTACCCTGAAACTGAGAGGGAAGCCGACCCGCCGCCGATCCGTGTCTTCAACGTCGGCGGCGTTTAATTGGGTCAGGTTCCAAGCCGGCGCGGCAAAACGGTTTGCAGCTTGCCGCCGTTGGTGGCAGTAGCGGGGATGCCCCGCGTCGCGTGCGCCGGGCGCACCCCAGAAAGGAAGTCACCATGAAGTCGCAGATCCTCGGATTGCGCGTTGCCAGCATGCTCTTTGGGCTCATCGGCCTCGGGCATGTGCTGCGGATAGTGCTCGATATTCGGATCGTCGTTGGCGATGTCTACCTCCAGCGACGGTGGAATGCCGTGGCCGCGGTAATCCTCGCCGCGCTTTGCGTCTGGCTGTGGCGGCTGTCGACCAAGGGCAGCCAGGCGGCGTAGGCCGATCCGGTTTGCGTTCCGGCCCGGCGGCTGAACCGGCCCGCGACGGCCGGTGCCGCATCAGTGCGGCGCCGGCTTGGGCATCCAGGCATCGGCATCGCCACGGGGTCGCGGTTGCTGCGAGGATCGGGAAAAATGCCCGAATCCTGACCTGCAACGTTGCCCCGGCGCACGGGATTGGCTTTAATGAAGGTCGCCGCGGCGTCCCCGGGGCGGCTTCTCCCAATGCGTCCGATCGTTGTCGCCCTGTTTTCGTCGGTCTTGGGTGCCGTGGCGGTCACGGTGACGCCGGCGTCGGCGGCTGACGGCGCTGCCTCGGGCAACCGCGGGAGTGCGCCCCCGGCTCCCTCGTCACCGGCGGGCACCGGCCAAGGCGGGACCGTGACGCCGGATGAGCTTTACGATCTGGGC
>JBJKRD010000095.1:0-2541 GCA_046704925.1 Opitutaceae bacterium
CTCCAACGGCCAGCCGTTGCTGGTGCAAAGCAGCCAGGCCATCTGCGCGCCGACCGGTACTCCCCTCCTGATTCTTGTCACCCAAACCCGGGCCAACGCCACGTGAATTCGTTCCTCCTCAGCACCAGAAGCGATCCGCCAGGCGCGGTCCGGCGACCGCGTCCTGCCCTCCGACGTTCGCTCACTTGTAGGGCGGCGTCGCCGAATGCCGCCCCGTTGGCTCGATCCGAACCAAAATGAATATCGACTATCCGCTCCGCTTTGACGGGCGCGGCCGCACGGCCGCCACGGACGACGACGACCATATCCGCGACCTGATCGAGGAGTTCCTCTTCACCAATCCCGGCGAACGCGTCAACCGCCCGGATTTTGGCGCGGGGCTGCTCCAGCTCGTCTTCACCCCCAACAGCCCGGAACTCGCCTCGGCCCTCCAATTCACCATCCAGGCCGGGCTCCAGCGCTGGCTGGGCGACCTGATCGTCGTGCAGAAGGTCACGGTCACCAGCGCCGAATCCACCCTCGAGGTGCTCGTGCAGTACGTGGTCAAACGCACGGGCGCCCAGCAGGCCCAATCCTTCACCACCGGGGGTGCCTGATGGACACGCCGACCCTGCGCTGCCGGAACGAACGCCGCCGCGACCGCGTGCGGCTCTCCAACTTTTTCGGCCTGGATTATCTCGAGGTCAGCGACGACCAGCTCACGCTCACCGTCACGTTCCTCGGCCGCGCTCCGGAGGGCCTCACCGCGGCCAACGTCGTGATCGAAGGCGGCGAGCGGATCACCGGAATCCGGGTCACCGGCCTGATCGTACAGACGGCGGCGGATCCGGAGCTGGACGACACCATAGCCGTGACCGTGGACCAGCCGGGGGACTTTTCCACCTATCGCCTCGGCGTGCGCGCGCTGGATGACCGCGGGAAGGCGACGGACGCGCCCATGGCCGGATTCGATCCGCGCTATGCCTGCCTCGCCTTCACGTTCAAGGCCGCCTGTCCGACCGATCTGGACTGCGCGCCGCCGCCGGCCTGTCCGCCACCCCGGCGGTCCGGGCCCGAGATCAATTACCTCGCCAAGGATTACGACAGCTTCCGCCAGCTGATCTTCGACCGCCTGGCCGTCATCATGCCCGGCTGGCAGGAGCGCCATGTGCCGGACGTGGGCGTGGCGCTGGTGGAGCTCCTGGCCTACGTCGGCGACCAGCTCAGCTACCACCAGGACGCGGTCGCGACCGAAGCCTATCTCGGCACCGCGCGCCAGCGCATTTCCGTGCGTCGCCACGCCCGCCTGGTCGATTACGCCATGCACGAGGGCTGCAACGCCCGCGCCTGGGTCTGCGTCGGCCTGCAGCCGGCGGGGTCCTCGTTGGAAATCACGCCGGCCGATACCATGTTTCTTTCCGGCCTCGACGGGCTGCCCTCGTTTGCGAACCGGACCGTGCTGGGCTGGTCCGACCTGGATGGCCTGCCCCCCGGAACGTACGACGTCTTTGAACCCCTCGTGGCCGATCCCAAGGCGGTCGTCGTGCTGCGCGCCGCGCACAGCGAAATCTGTTTCTACACCTGGGGCGATCGCCAGTGCTGCCTTCCCGCCGGCGCCACCCGGGCGACGCTGCTCGACACGTGGGCCGGGGCGGCCGGTCCCGCCAACAACGCCACGCACGTGAACCCGACGGACGCGACCCCGGCGCGCCTGCTCGCGCTGGCCCCGGGCGACGTCCTCATCTTCGAGGAGGTCAAGGGTCCGGCCACCGGCAACCCGGCCGACGCCGATCCCGCGCACCGCTGGGCGGTGCGGCTGACGCGCGTGACGCCGACGACGGATCCCTTGATCACGACCGCCGACGGACGGCCGACTCCGCTGCTGGCGGTCGAGTGGGCGGCGGCGGATGCGCTGCCGTTCGCGTTCTGCCTGTCGGTCCGCCTGCCCGCGCCGGATTGTCGCGTCATCTGCGACGTCAGCATCGCCCGCGGCAACGTCATCCTCGTGGACCACGGACGGACGCTGCGCCCCTGCGAAGACCTGGGGGTGGTCGACAAGACCGGCGAGTCCGGCTGCTGCGCCTGCGAGGGCAGCGTGATCGAGATGACCACGGTCCCGGGCGACTACCGCCCGGCGCTCCCGCAATCACCCCTGACCTATTCCAACGCGCTCCGATCCGGGCGCCCGGCGTCGCAGGCGCTCGTCCAGGATCCGCGGTCGGCGGCGCCGGCCATCCACCTCGAGGGCATTCCGCCGGCACCCGACGGCGCCGCGCCCCTCTTCGGGCCGGACGACCTGCCGAACGATTCCACGCTCGCCGGCGCGTTGCAGACCCGCGGGGATGCCCGGACCGAGCTCCTCTACAGCCGGCTCTCCCCGGACACGAAGACGCGGTTCGGGCAGTGGCACGGCTCCGGTCCGCCGCCGGATCCCCTGCTGGCGGCCCTCGCCGCCGATCTGGCGGGTTTGGTCGGGACCTGGCTGCCCTTGCGGGACCTGCTGGAAAGCGGTCCGGACGACACGCACTTCGTCGTCGAGAACGATGACGAGGGGATTTCGCA